>NZ_JBSUGC010000009.1:0-262880 GCF_054065485.1 Vreelandella sp. 2A-K22
ACAGGTCGTGGGTGCGGCTGGCAAACTCAACCGAGAGCGAAAACGGCTCAGACAGCGCCTCACGATGGGTAAAGCGCACCACGGCGGTGTCATCGGCCCCGGGTAGGGTCAGGGTAAATTGCAGGCCCGTTTTGTCCGCCATCGCTCCGCTCCTTGGATCAAGTAAATGAGAAACGATCAGGGTAGCGGGCCGGGGCCAGAGAGCAAGGCCTGGAAGGCAAGTGACAGGGATCTCTTACACGTTTGTAAGAGATCTCTTACAAAATTTTAAGCGATGTCTTACAGCTTAAACGCTTAAAGGATGATTGTATGAAAAATGAGCTGCACTCTGTACTGAATGCCGCCCTATTTCAGCGCCTGCCAAATCAGATTAAAACCGACTAAAAACATGGCAAAAATCACCAATCGGTAAAACAGTGCTTCGTTGACGCGGCTTTGTAGCCACAAGCCGTTGCGTACACCGATCCAGGCGATGGGCACTAGCAGTAGTGATGCCCAGGCGCTGGTAACGTTGATTTCGCCAAGCCACATATAGGGCGCTAGCTTGATCACGTTGACTACGGCAAAGGTCACTGCACAGGTGGCAATAAACGTCTCTTTCGATAGTTTGCGCGGCAGTAGGTAAACGTTGAGCGGCGGCGCGCCCGCATGAGCCATAAAGCTGGTAAAGCCGCAGACGCTTGCCGCTGGCAATGCCCAGCGGGTGGAGATCGGTTTCTTGGCAACGGGCTTAAGCAACATGTAAGTGGCGAACAGCAGGGTGATCACGCCGAGAGTCAGGCGTAAGCCCTGTTCACTCAAACTGCCAAACAGTAGCGTCCCTACCGTCACGCCGATAAATAACCCTGGCACAAAGCGCCAGACCTCAGTGGCGTCCTGCTTGCCCCACCATGCTTTCACCGCAAACACGTCCATCACCAGCAGTAGCGGCAGTAGTAAGCCCGCTGCCTGGGCGGGGCTGATCGCCAGCGCCATTAGCGGTACCGAGAGCGTGCCAAAACCACCCGCAAAGCCACCTTTTGAAACGCCGGTCAGGTAAACGGAAAACGCAATTAACAACCAGGCGATGACGGAGTAGTCGGGGAGCATTGAGGCCTCTGGATACGCAAAAAAATGAACCACAAAAAAGCCCCGCATTAGCGGGGCTCATTAGCATAACATTAGATAAACGTTAGCGGGCGAAGTGTCGATCTATCCAGCGTTCATCAGCCATTCGTGGTCGGGGTCGTTGTGAAATTTCCATGCCCGCTTGGGCCCCGCCATCACATTTAAGTAGTAGAGCGAGTAGCCATGGGAGGCGCCCACCGGGTGGTAACCCTTGGGAACCAACACACAGCAGCCGTTTTCCACCGCCATGGTTTCATCAAGGCTGCGGTCATCGGTGTAAACGCGCTGGAAGGCGAACCCTTGTTCAGGGTTAATGCGGTGGTAGTAGGTCTCTTCCAGCAGCGACTCGTGGGGTAAGTTATCCACATCGTGTTTGTGGGGCGGGTAGCTCGACCAGTTACCCCCAGGTGTGAATACTTCGACTACTAATAGGCTATCGGCGGGCTCGGTTTCCGGCAGAATATCGTGAACATGGCGGGTGTTGGTGCCCTGGCCACGGGTGCTTTGCTTGATGTTGTCAGGCGCGATGAGCCGTGGGGCATGGTTGCCATGCCCAGGGGCGGCGCACACCGCTAGCTCTAAGTCTGTGGTCGCTTCCACCGCGTAGCTAACATGGTCAGGCAGGTAAACCGCATAGGGCGGGATCTGTTCAAAGATATCCATGCGCTGGCCGATATCTTCAAAGCGGTGCTCGCCGCAGGTTACCGTGGCGCGACCGGTGAGCAGCACCAGGCAGATTTCCTGATCATCGCTGCTGACCTCCAGGCGTTGGCCCTTGGCGAGTTTATGCACCCGAAAGCCGACATGCTGCCAGCCAGCCGATTCAGGGGTCACGTCAATCACGGTGCCTTGGGCATCTGGGGCGGTGGGGCGTACCATTAGGGAAGCCATATGTCGCTCCTTCTGATGGCTAGCTGCTATGTTGGCAGCTAGCCGTTTACGATATGAAGGGTCTCCACAGACCCGTTTGCGTCTAATTAGACCGAGGCGTCAAGCAGAATTTTGCGACCTTCCCGCAATGAACGCTCCGCTGCATCGGCTAAGCGCAACGCCTCTAGGCCATCCTGGGCACCGGCGAGTGGCGCACGTTTCTCTTTCCAAGCGGCGACAAAATCACCAATTTCAAGTTGATAGGCCTGGGCATAACGCTCTAGGAAGAACCACTTGGGTTTGTCTTCCACTTGGCCTGCTTCACCGGTGAAGCGCAGCCGGGTGTCGCTCTCATTTTGGGCCTGCAGCATGCCTTGGCTGCCAAAGGCTTCGATACGCTGATCGTAGCCGTAGCAAGCGCGCCTTGAGTTGCTGATCTGGCACAGTTTTCCACTGGCTGTGGTAAGGGTGACCATGGCGGTATCCACATCACCTGCTTCACCAATGGCTGGGTCGATAATGCTACTGCCGACGGCAAAAACACTTTCGATGGATTCATCAAGTAGCCAGCGCGCCATGTCCAGATCGTGAATCATCATGTCCCTGAACAGGCCGCCGGACTCAGCCACATACTCAGCGGGCGGGGGAGAGGGGTCGCGGCTAATAATCGTCAGCGTTTCAAGTGCGCCAATACGCCCTTCGGTAATCGCTTTTTTCAGTGCCGAAAACTGAGGATCGTGGCGGCGGTTAAAGCCTAACGCGCAGGTCACCGGATGTTCGCTAAGCACTTGAAGGGCATCGCGAGTGCGGGCTAAATCCAGGGCGATGGGTTTTTCGCACAGAATCGCCTTGCCCGCGCGGGCGGCACGCTCCAGATACTCCGCATGGGTGGGCGTGCTTGAAGCAATCAGTACGGCGTCAATGGTGTCATCCGCGAAGATTTCATCCACAGAGGCCGCTCGGCTGGCGTACTGCTCGGCCAACGCTTCTGCGGCCGGCTGATGAAAATCGGCCACGGCGGCCAGGGTAACGTTTGGGTGTGAATAAATGGCCTGGGCATGCACCTTGCCGATGCGTCCTGCGCCGATGAGTGCGAGTTTCATAAGCTCTCCTATTTTGTTTTTGCTGTTGGCTTGCTTTTGGTGTTTAGGCCTTACGTTTTTTGTCACGGCCCTTTTCTTTGTCGCGTGTTTTGTCTTGCCGCACGCCCAGGGCAATTGCCAAGGTCTGGGTCAAGCAGAGCGACGCGGTCAAACTGCGGAAACTTTTTACTTCAGCTTCGTTGACAACGAAGACGACATCCGCGAAACGGGCCAGCGGGCTGAGGTTCGAATCGGTAATCACTACAATAGGTAGACCGCGCTGGTGGGCGTCTTCGCAGGCTTTTTGGCTCTCTTCGGCATAGGGAGAAAAGCTAATCGTTAGCAGAGCGTCGTGTTGGCTCATGGCGCGCAGCTGCTCGCCGTACATCCCGCCCAAACCATTGACCAGCAGCGCAGGTTTATCCACATGCGCCAGGGCATAGGTCATGTAGCTCGCTACCATAAAGCTTCGCCGTGCCCCCATCACATGAATCGCATGGGCCTTTTCAAAAATATCCAGCGCCTTCTCTAGGCTCTCGGGATCGATACGGCTGGGAAGCTGCTCCAAAACAGCGCGATTAGCATCGGCGAACTCCCACAACAGCTGGGTGCTGTCGGGTGTTTCCCCGGTGGCGCTACGTACTGCGCGAATCCGTTCTGTGTAGTTAGGCAATTCATCGACTAGGCGGCTGCGAAACAGCTGCTGCATTTCGGAAAAACCCTTAAAGCCCAAGCTATTGGCCAAGCGGATTAAGGTGGATGGAGTGACATCTGCCTGCTCAGCAATTTTGGCCACGGTTGCCAGAGCAACCTCCTGAGGGTGGTCAAGCACAAAACGCGCGGTTTGCTGCAAACGTTTGCTTAGCGTGGCGTACTCGGCGGTGATCAGCGTTTCCAGCTCGCGGTAGCTTTGTGGGGGCTGCGGCATACAAATTCCTTAGCGTTAACTTATGTACCACTCATTTACTCATGCATAACTGGGCTGTAGCACTGAGCAAAGTGGCAGATTGTTATGCAGTCTAGTTGATTGAAATAAATATTCCATTTATACCAAAGTATGGAATAAATAATTTGCAATAATTGCTATTTGGAATCTATATTTCATAGCGCCAAGGCATTTAATGCCACTTCCCTACCAACAACGATAACGTTATGAGGAATTATTTATGGCACGTCTATCTCAATGGCTTCTAGCCTCTGCCGCCACCACGGCATTAATGGCGGGTGCCGCACAAGCACAAGAACCGGAACAAGAAGCGAGCCGTTTCGTCATGGTGACCCATGGTGTTCCCTCTGATCCTTTCTGGTCAGTGGTGAAAAACGGCGCAGAGGCAGCCGCTGATCTCGTAGGCGCAGAGCTGGAGTACCGTGCACCATCGACCTTTGATATGGCCAAGATGCAGCAACTCGTACAGGCCGCGGTGGCATCGGATCCGGATGGCTTGATCCTCTCTTTTACTGACGAAAATGCCCTGGGCGGCGCTGTCCAAAATGCTGTCGATAACGGCATCCCAGTGATCACCATTAACTCCGGTGGCGACGTGGCGAGGGATTATGGTGCCCGGCTGCACGTCGGGCAGAGTGAATACGAGGCGGGCAAACAGGCCGCCGAGCGCATGCAGGAACTGGGCGTTGAGAAAGGCGTCTGCGTTAACCATGAGCAAGGCAACCAGGGACTTGATCAGCGCTGTGATGGCTTTGTCGAGGGTTTCGACGGCAATGCCGAGCAGCTAGCGACCACCTATGACCCTACCAACATTCGCAATGCCATTGTCGCTTACCTCAACGAGAACAGTGACGTGCGTGGAGTGCTTACCTTGGGTGCATTGGCCGCTGATCCAATGATTCGAGCCATGCGTGAGCAGGGGGCAACCGATATGTTCACCCTCGGTACCTTTGATCTTTCACCCGGCATTTTGGAAGCCTTGGATGCGGGTGAGCTGGACTTCGCGATCGACCAACAGCAGTACATGCAAGGCTACTTGCCCGTCATGTTCCTCGATCAGTTCGTCAAGAACGGACTGCTACCCGCAGGGGATGTTGCCACCGGCCCAGGGTTTGTCACTCAAGAAAACGCTGCACAGGTCATTGAGCTGAGTAGCCAGGGCATCCGTTGATAACTACCTAATCGGAAAAAGGCTCGGCGCGGTGTCGAGCCTTGGGGGTCGATCGCCATGAATTCTACTGAAACGAAACAGTCGGTTGCGCCAGCAACCGCTCCTCAAGATGAGCGTATCCAGAGAGTCTCTTTCTGGAAGAAGGCGCTTAATCGCCCGGAGCTGGGGGCGCTGGCCGGTGCCGTGTTGGTGCTTGCCTTCTTTATCGCTGCTTCCAGCGGCACCGGGATGTTTACCCCAGCGGGTATTATTAATTTTCTTGAAGTCGCCGCTCAGCTCGGCATTATCGCCACGGCGGCTGCGTTGCTGATGATCGGCGGAGAGTTTGATCTTTCGATAGGTTCGATGATTGGCTTGGCAGGCATTCTGATTGCCATCCCTGCGGTGGAGTATGGCTGGCCGCTGTGGGCCGCAATTTTATTGGCGTTCGCCTGCGCGGGTCTGGTGGGCTGGATTAACGGTAATCTGGTCAATAAAACGGGGTTGCCGTCATTTATCGTTACCCTGGGCTTCCTGTTCATTCTGCGTGGTTTGGCTATCGGTACTAGCCGGTTGTTGACGGGACGTACTCAGGTGGGTGGAGTGCAGGATCATATCCCCGGAGATTGGTTCGCGGCGCTTTTCTCTGGAGAAGTCGCTACGGGACTATTTAGCTGGATGGCGGCAAATGGCTGGATGGCGACCAACTTTGCGGGCAACCCCACGGTCACCGGTATCCCTGTCTCGATTGTCTGGTGGCTGGGCTTAACCGCTGTAGCGACCTGGGTGCTGCTGTGCACGCCTTACGGCAACTGGATCTTCGCCAGCGGTGGCGATGCCAATGCGGCGCGTAATTCGGGCGTCCCCGTCCATCGCGTCAAGATTTCACTGTTCATGTTCACCGCTTTCTCAGCCACCATCTTTGCCTGCATACAGGTCATGGATACCGGTTCGGCGGACACCATTCGCGGCCTGTTAAAAGAGCTGGAGGCCATTATCGCAGTGGTCATTGGCGGCGCTTTGCTGACCGGCGGCTATGGATCTGCCATTGGTGCGGCCCTCGGTGCGCTGATTTTCGGCATGGTGCAGATGGGGATCTTCTACACCGGTGTTAACACCGACTGGTTCCAGGTCTTCCTGGGTGTGATGTTGCTGGTGGCGGTGCTATTCAACAATTACATGCGCAAAAAGGCGATGGAGGCTAAATAACATGACTACACGCACTCCAATGATTGAAATGCGCAGTGTCAGCAAACACTTCGGCAGCGTCATCGCCATCAGTGATATCTCGATGCAGGTCTATTCCGGTGAAGTTATGTGCCTGCTGGGGGATAACGGTGCCGGCAAGTCAACGTTGATTAAAACCCTTTCCGGTGTTCACCAGCCCACCCATGGCGAGATGCTACTGGATGGCAAGCCCGCTCGTTTCAAGTCCCCGGCTTACGCGCTCGACGCCGGTATCGCGACCGTTTTTCAGGATCTGGCCATGGTGCCGTTGATGTCGATTACCCGTAACTTCTTTATGGGCCGCGAACCGACGGTGGGCTGGGGGCCTTTAAAGCGGATTGATTGGAAATATGCCGACCGGGTTGCCAAAGAGGAAATGGCTAAAATCGGTATCGATGTGCGCGACCCTAGTCAGCCGGTGGGCACGCTTTCTGGTGGGGAACGCCAGTGTGTGGCGATTGCCCGTGCCGTCTATTTTGGCGCCAAAGTGCTGATTCTTGATGAGCCCACCTCAGCGCTGGGGGTCAAGCAGGCCTCCGTCGTACTGCGCTACATTGCCAAAGCCCGCGCGGATGGGCTTGCGGTCATCTTTATTACCCACAATGTTCACCATGCTTACCCAGTGGCCGATGCGTTCACCCTATTGTCACGCGGCGGCAGTTTGGGCTCCTTCCGCAAAGAGGAAGTCAGCCGCGAAGAAGTGCTCAATATGATGGCGGGTGGCGCTGAGCTTGAAAGCCTGGATGCAGAGCTTGCGGAATTCCAGCGTGACGATAAAGCCAAGAAGGCCAACTTAGCCGAACAAGACACTCAACCATCGGATGAAACAAGCAGCACTGAACCCCCTTCACCGCGAACGGCGAGCGGCTATTAAGGAGCCATGATGAATAAACCTACCCCATCATCCCCGTTCACGCTGGCCGTTTGCGCTGAAATGGTGTTCCGCCACTTGCCCGTGTTGGAGCGTGTTAAGCGTATTTCTGAGCTGGGTTTTCAGGTCGAAATCTGGGACTGGACTAAGCACGATATCGAGGCACTGGCCAATAGCGGGGCGACGTTTTCATCCATGACCGGCTATGTCACCGGCACCCTGGCGGATGCCGCCGGTGCAGATGAACTGCTACGCACCGCTGCTGAGTCGGTTGAGGTGGCCAAACGACTGGGTATTCCACGTCTCAACCTGCACGGCACAGGGTTGGATGGCGAAGGTCTTCCCGTGAAACCCTGCCAACAGATGACCGGCGCGATGTGGTTAAAAGCACGCGACACCCTCAATCGGCTGGCGGATCTGGGCGAGCAGAACGACGTCACCTTTGTGCTTGAAAACCTCAATACCGACGTTGATCACCCAGGTGTGCCGTTTGCGCGCTTGGAAGATGTTCTAGCGCTGGTGGAAAGTGTTGGTCGGCCCAGCTTGCGCATTATGTTGGACGTTTATCACGCCCAAATTGGCGAAGGTAATTTGATTGAATTGATTCGCCGCTGTGGGCCCTACATAGGTGAAGTGCAGGTGGCTGATGTGCCAGGACGCTGCGAACCCGGAACCGGCGAGATTAACTATCCGGCCATTGCCAATGCGCTTAACGACATGGGCTACCGCGGCACCATAGGGCTGGAAGGCTGGGCCTCTGGGGATGACGACCTCGCGCTCGACCGATTCCGTGCCGCCTTCACACTTTAATCCACGGTTGATAAGCCTTATCGATTGCCAGCCAAGACGCTTTTATGCCCAGTGCCATCCTATGACTAGTACCACGAATTTGTGACGTGGGGAGACATTTATGCTGAATAACAATAGTCAACACCGACCGCTTGACCTGATTTGTCTTGGACGCGTGGCGGTCGATCTTTACGCCGAGCAGATTGGCAGCCGTTTAGAAGACGTGGCCAGCTTTGCCAAGTACCTAGGAGGGAGCTCGGGTAATATGGCCTACGGCACTGCGCGCCTAGGATTAAAATCCGCCATGCTCTCGCGAGTTGGCGACGAGCAGATGGGCAACTTCGTGCGCGAAGAGCTGGAGCGGGTGGGCGTGGATACCTCCGCGCTTCAAACCGACCCCGAGCGCCACACCGGCCTGGTTCTGCTGGCTTTAAAAGACCGTGAAAGCTTCCCGCTGCTATTTTACCGCCGCGACTGTGCTGATATGGCCATCGACGCCGAGGCCATCGACCCTGAATTTATCGCACGGGCCAAGGCGCTGGCGATTACCGGCACCCATCTTTCTACCGATACCACCCGCCGGGCGTGCCGCAAGGCACTGGACGCCGCCGCCCATTATGGCGTGAAGCGGGTGCTGGACATCGACTATCGCCCCGTACTATGGGGGCTGACCAATCCCGGCGATGGTGAAACCCGTTTTATCGCCGATGAAAAAGTCACTACAGATCTTCAACGCTGGTTGCCGGACTTTGACCTGATTGTAGGTACCGAAGAGGAGTTTCATATTGCCGGCGGCAGCACGGATACCTTAGCGGCCCTGCGCGCGGTACGTGAGGTTAGCGAAGCTACCCTGGTATGCAAGCTGGGGCCCATGGGCTGTGTGGTGTTCGAAGGCGCCATTCCTGACCGTATTGAAGACGGTATTTTAGTTAAGGGCGTACAGGTCGAGGTGCTCAATGTGCTGGGTGCCGGGGATGCCTTTATGAGTGGCTTGCTACGAGGCTGGCTGCGCAATGAACCCTGGCAAACCAGCGCGGGTTACGCCAATGCCTGTGGTGCACTGGTGGTCTCCCGCCACGGCTGTGCGCCGGCCATGCCCACCGAAGACGAGTTGTTTGATTATCTGGCGCGCCGCGACGAGGTTTCCCGTCCGGATATCGATCAACGCCTGAACCATTTACACCGCGTCACTACCCGAGTGCCCGTTCAGTGGCCCGAAGTATTGGGGTTGGCATTTGACCACCGCCGCCAGCTCACCGATATGGCACGCGAAGAGTATGCCGACAGTGCGCGACTGCCCAAGCTTAAGAAGCTGTTGGTTTCGGCTGCGGAAGAGGGGGCCAAACTGGGCGGTATTTCCACGCCCGCAATCCTGGTAGACGATGTGCTGGGTCAGGACGCGCTCAATCAAGCCAGTGGAAAAGGCTGGTGGATTGGTCGACCGGTGGAGCTTCCTGGCTCACGACCTTTGCGCTTCCAGCATGGCGATGATTTAGGTGCCTGCCTGCGCAACTGGCCTAGAGAGCAGATCATTAAATGTCTGGTGTTCTATCATCCCGACGATGAACTCTCGCTGCGCCTGGAGCAGGAGGAGCGTCTGCGTCAGCTCTACCAGGCGGCCTGTGCTTATGGGCTGGAGCTGCTGATTGAAGTCATTCCGCCCGCCGACATGCCCAATGACGATACCACGTTGCCGCGCAGCCTTCAGCGGCTCTACAACCTGGGCATTCGCCCAGACTGGTGGAAACTACCTGCCATGTCAGACGCTGCCTGGCAGGCGGTTGGCGACACCATTGAGCGGGAAGATACCTACTGCCGTGGGGTTGTGCTGCTTGGGCTAGACGCCCCCATGGACGACATGAAACGCGGTTTCGAAGCAGCGGCCAATCATGCCTGCTGTAAGGGTTTCACCGTTGGGCGCACGTTATTTGCCAGCGCGAGTCGTGATTGGCTAGCCGGGCGTATCGACGATGCCCGCTTGGTAGAGCGGGTCGCCCAGAACTATGCCGAGCTGATAAAGGCGTGGCGGCAACTAAGGCAGGCGGAGCCGCAAACGCAGGCCCACACGGAGGAGGCGTAAAATGAGCACCATTCGACTCACCATGGCCCAGGCGTTGGTCAAGTACCTTGCTGCACAACGTATAGAGGTGGATGGCCAAGAAGTGGCGCTGTTTGAAGGCGTGTTTGCGATTTTTGGTCATGGCAATGTGGCCGGAATGGGGGAAGCGCTTTACCACGTGCAAGACACGCTGCCCACCTTTCGCGCCCACAACGAACAGTCCATGGCCCACGCGGCGATTGCCTTTGCCAAAGCCAATAATCGCCAGTGCTTAATGGCCGCGACTAGCTCGATTGGCCCAGGGGCGACCAATATGGTCACCGCCGCGGCGCTCGCCCACGCCAACCGCTTGCCGATCCTGCTGCTGCCGGGGGACACCTTTGCCACCCGCGAACCCGATCCGGTACTCCAGCAGGTGGAGCATTTTGGTGACCCGACCATTACCGTCAACGACTGTTTTCGCCCGGTGTCGCGCTACTTCGACCGCATTAGTCGCCCCGAGCAGTTGCTGACCAGCCTGCCCCAGGCGATTGCCACCCTGCTTGATCCCGAGCACTGCGGCCCGGCGACCCTGGCGCTGCCCCAGGATGTGCAAACCTTTGCCTACGATTACCCGGAAGCCTTTTTTGCCCCCAGGGTACATCGCATTCGCCGCTCGCCACCGGATGCTTACGAGCTTCGTCAAGCCATCGCCGCGCTACAACAGGCTAAACGCCCGCTGATTATCGCCGGTGGCGGTGTACATTACGCCGCTGCCTGCGATGCCCTGGCAGAGTTTGCTAAAGCGCGGAGCATCCCGGTAGCCGAAACCCAGGCCGGCAAAGGCGCGTTGGCCGATAGCCACCCTTGCGCAGTGGGTGCCATTGGGGTGACCGGCAGTGCAGCTGCTAACCAGTTGGCGGAGCAGGCGGATGTCATTCTGGCGGTAGGCACGCGGTTGCAGGACTTTACCACCGGCTCCCGAGCGCTGTTTGAAGGTAGCGAAAAAACGCTGATTGCCCTCAACGTTGGCCGCTTCGACAGCCTGAAGCATCAAGCGCTGCCGCTAAGCTGCGACGCCTTGGTCGGGCTGGGGCAACTCGACGCAGCGCTGGGCGAATGGCGCGGCAGCGATGAATGGCGCGAACAAACCGGAACGCTCAAACACGAATGGGCCGAAATAGTGCGCAACGTGACCGCCGACCAAGGGCTGGCGCTGCCCACCGATGCCCAGGTGATCGGCGCCGTCAATCGCCAGGCTGGCAACGATACCACTGTGGTATGCGCGGCCGGTGGCTTGCCCGGCGAGCTGCATAAACTCTGGCAATGCTCGGGCCCCGGCAGCTACCACGTGGAGTATGGCTTCTCCTGCATGGGCTATGAAATAGCAGGCGGGCTGGGCGTCAAGATGGCCAAGCCTGACAACGAGGTAGTGGTGATGGTCGGCGACGGCAGCTACCTGATGCATAACTCAGAGCTGGCGACCTCGGTGATGCTGGGACACAAGCTGATTGTGGTCGTGTTGGATAACCGCGGCTATGGCTGTATCAACCGCCTGCAGCAGGCCACCGGCGGGGCGGGGTTCAACAACCTGCTGGAAGATTGCCGCGCTGTCGAGGCGGGCGCTCCGAAAACCGATTTTGCCGCCCATGCCAAATCTCTGGGCTGTGAGTCTGAATCGGTGACCGGTATTGCGGAATTGGGGCAGGCGCTGGTGCGTGCTCGCAGCGCCACCTCGACCTATGTGATTGCCCTGGACACCGACCCGTTACCCAGCACCCAAGAAGGCGGCGCCTGGTGGGAGGTGGCCGTGCCCGAGGTTTCCGAGCGTGAAGCGGTCAATAAAGCCTATCAAGGGTACCGCGAAGCCAAGCAGCGCCAACGCCATTAATACCAACAAACATAATCACAAGGAATACGCTATGCCAACGGTTACTTTAGGCATCAATCCGCTCACCTGGACCAACGACGACTTGCCCAGCCTAGGCGGCGCAACACCGCTGGAAACCTGCTTGCAAGAGGGCCGCGAAGCGGGGTTTAGCGGCTTTGAATTAGGTAACAAGTTTCCCCGCACGCCTGACGCCTTGAACCAGGTGCTTAGCGCCCACGACCTGGCGCTTGTGTCGGGCTGGTACTCCGCGCAGCTGTTGGTGCGAACTCCTGAAGAAGAGATTGATGCCATTCAGGATCACATGAACCTGCTCAAACAGTGCGGTGCCAAGGTGATGGTGCTGTGTGAAGTTACCCACTGTGTACACGGCGATCAGGAGCGCCCGCTCTCCCAGCGCCCGCATCTCTCCGAGCAAGAGTGGCAGCGCCTGCTGCATGGCCTGGAGGTGGTGGGTGACTACCTGAAATCCCAGGGCATTCAGCTTGTGTATCACCATCACCTGGGCACGGTGATCGAAAGCCAGGCCGACGTTGAACGCTTGATGGACAACACCGGCGAAAGCGTGGGTTTGCTGCTTGATTTTGGTCATCTATGCGGCGCTGGCGGTGATCCGCTCGCCATCGCCAAACGCTACAGCCAGCGTATCCATCATGTGCACTGCAAAGATCTGCGCTTCCCAGTGCTGGACGCGGTACGCAACCGCGACAAAAGCTTTTTAAACGGCGTGTTAGACGGCCTGTTTACGGTGCCGGGGGATGGCAATGTGGACTTTCTACCCGCCTTAACCCACCTGTGCGAACAGGGCTACCAGGGGTGGTTAGTGGTTGAAGCCGAACAAGACCCGGAAGTCGCCCATCCGCGGACCTATGCCCGCCTGGGTTTCCGCAACTTACGCCAACTTGCCGAGCAGGCAGGTTTTGACGTTGCCAGCTAAACATAAACAGCGCCAGTGACGCCTTTTAATCAGGAGCTTGTATGAAGACGCTATCCCACTATCTCAATGGTCAGTTCTCTGCTGGTCAGAGCCAGCGCACTTCGCCGGTTTACAACCCGGCCACCGGTGAACAGTGCGCCCAGGTGGCGCTGGCCAGTGCCGACGAGACCCGTGATGCAGTGCGCATCGCCGATGAGGCCTTCGCCAGCTGGTCAAAAACCTCGCCGCTGAAGCGCGCGCGTATTCTGTTCAAGTTCAAGGCGCTGGTCGAGGAGCACACCGATGAACTGGCGCGCCTGATCTCCAGCGAACACGGCAAGGTGTTTTCAGACGCCAAAGGCGAAGTGACCCGCGGTCTGGAAGTGGTCGAGTTTGCCTGTGGCATTCCCCACCTGCAGAAGGGCGAGCACTCCATGAACGTCGGCACCGGGGTGGATAGTTACTCGATGATGCAGCCGCTGGGCGTGTGCGCAGGTATCTCGCCGTTCAACTTCCCCGCCATGGTGCCCATGTGGATGTTCCCCATCGCCCTGGCCTGCGGCAATACCTTCGTCATGAAGCCTTCAGAAAAAGATCCCTCCACGCCGCTGCGCCTAGCCGAGCTGCTTAAAGAAGCGGGCCTGCCGGATGGCGTCTTTAATGTCGTCAATGGCGATAAAGAAGCGGTGGATGTGCTGCTTACCGATGAGCGTGTTCAGGCGGTGAGCTTTGTGGGCTCTACCCCAATCGCCGAGTACATCTACGCTACCGCATCCAAGCATGGCAAGCGTGTTCAGGCATTGGGCGGGGCAAAAAATCATATGGTAATCATGCCCGATGCGGATCTCGACCAAGCCGTGGGTGCCCTGATGGGTGCGGCCTATGGTTCGGCAGGCGAGCGCTGCATGGCGATTTCGGTGGCGGTGCCCGTGGGTGAAGAAACCGCCAACCGCCTGCGTGGAAAACTGGTGGCCGAACTGGAGAAACTGACGGTCGGGCCTGGTCTGGTCGATGGCCCGGATAACGATATGGGGCCGCTGATCACCCGCGAGCATCTTGAGAAAGTGGCGGGCTATATCCAAACCGGCGTGGATGAAGGCGCAGAACTCGTGGTAGACGGTCGCCAGACCACGGTTGATGGCGCAGGCGATGGCTACTTTATCGGCGGTAGCCTGTTTGACCATGTGACGCCCAGCATGCGTATTCACTCTGAGGAGATCTTTGGCCCAGTGCTGGCGATTGCTCGCGTGGCGAGCTTCGACGAAGCGGTCACTATGATCAACGCCCATGAATACGGTAATGGCACGGCGATCTTTACCCGCGATGGCGATGCTGCACGCCAGTACTGTGAGCAGATTCAGGTCGGCATGGTCGGCGTTAACGTACCAATTCCGGTGCCTATGGCGTTCCATAGCTTCGGCGGTTGGAAGCGCTCGCTGTTTGGTCCGCTGCATATGCATGGCCCAGACGGTGTACGTTTCTATACCCGTATGAAAACCATCACCCAGCGCTGGCCCAGCGGCATTCGTGAAGAGACCAACCACTTCACCATGCCGACCATGTAAGCAGTCTACGGGGCACGACATCATTCAACGCCGGGCCCAGCCCGGCGTTATTGTTTTCAAACAGGGATAACCACAATGAAAACCCTCAAGATTGGCCTAATCGGCACCGGTTTTATGGGCAAAGCCCACGCCATTGCCTTTAATGCGGCGTCCAGCGTTTTTGAACTGCCCGCCAAGCCTGTTTGCGAACTGCTGGCGGATGTCGACCTCGCCACGGCAGAGAGCCGAGCGCGGGCCTGGGGATTTGCCCGCGCCACCGACGACTGGCGTGCCCTGGTGGCCGACAGTGACGTGGATGTGGTGGATATCTGCGTGCCCAATTTCCTGCATAAAGAGATGGCGTTAGCCGCCATTGCGGCGGGCAAGCATGTTTACGCTGAAAAACCGCTGGCGCTGAGTACGGCAGACGCTGACGAGATGGTCGCCGCGGCTGAAAAGGCGGGTGTCAAAACCCTGGTGGGCTTTAACTACATTCGCAATTCCGCCACCCAGCTGGCCCGCCAGATTGTTGCCAGCGGCGACATCGGAGAGCTGATCCACTTTCGTGGTCGGCACAACGAGGATTACCTGCTCGACCTGGAAAAGCCCCACGATTGGCATACCAAGCGAGCGACCGCAGGCGCCGGTGCGTTAGGCGATGTGGGCTCGCATATTCTCAATATGGCCGAGTTTTTAACCGGGCAGCGCATTACTGAGGTTTGCGGCCAGCTACAAACCGTCATTGCCATGCGTCCCAATGCTAACGGTAGCGGGATGGCTGCGGTGGAAAACGACGATCAAGCCCAGGCCATGCTGCGGTTTGACCAGGGGTTAATCGGTAATATCGAAACCTCCCGGGTGGCGGCTGGCCGCAAAATGGGCTTGGCCTACACGCTAACGGGCACCAAAGGCGCCATTGTGTTTGATCAGGAACGCATGAGCGAACTGCAGCTATATCGCCACGGCGATGCCCACGGCAGGCGTGGCTTCACCACCCTGTTAGCGGGCCCCGAACATCCCGACTATGCCGCCTTCAGCCCCGCGCCAGGGCACGGTCTGGGCTATAACGATCAGAAGATTATCGAGGTGCGCGATCTGGTGGAAGGCATCATCAACGACCGTCCCCTCTATCCAGACTTCCGCGAAGCCGCGCGGGTTAATCGGCTTATTGAGGCCATCGAAGCGTCAGATCGGATGGGGCAGTGGGTGACGGTATCGTAGTTGCTTCTGCCTTGAGCGCCTGGGCTTTTCAATAAACGCCCAGGCGCCTGCCGGGAGGAAAAAGTTACAGAATAATCAGCGTCGCGAGCCCAAGGAATGATAAAAAGCCAACCACATCGGTCACGGTCGTCAAGATCACCGCACCGGATAACGCAGGATCGATCTGGAGCTTTTTCAACACCATGGGGATGAGTACGCCGGATAAGTTGGCGAGACTCATATTGATAAATATAGCCAGGGTGATCACCAGCGTGATCATGGCGTCGCCAAACCAGATATGGGAAATCAAGCCGACCACTAATGCCCAAACCAGGCCGTTACTCATCCCCACCCACATCTCTTTATTGTATAGCCAGCGAACGTTGTTGCCCGCAAGTTGGCCTAGCGCCAGGCCGCGTATAACCACGGTGAGGGTTTGACTACCCGCAATACCCCCCATGCTCGCTACCACCGGCATCAAAATGGCCAGCGCTACAATTTGATCTAATGCCGCTTCGAATTGCCCGATAACGAAGGCGGCTAAAAAAGCCGTTAACAGATTAATACCCAGCCAAATGCCACGACTTTTTGCACTACGTAAAACGGGCGTGAAGACTTCCTCCTCGTTACTGACGCCGGACATATGCTTTAACGTCATGTCAGCGTCGTCTTGGGTGATTTCAAGTACGTCGGCGGCGTTTAGCTGGCCTACCAATAACCCATTGCTATCGCACACGGGCACAAAGTGTAGCTCTTTAGAGCGCAATAACGCCGCTGCATCACTGACTTTCATTTGATCATTTAGGGTGAAAAAGTCATCCATATAATCATCAACCACGGCATCTTGCGGCTGTTTGATTAAATCAATCAGGGTCAAAGTGCCGAGTAAGCGTTTGTCTTTATCCGTAATCATGATCTGCTGCGACTCATCGTCGAGAAGATGGTGGATGCGGATATAGCGCTGCACGGCCTCTAACGACACGCCCTGTTTTACATTGACTGTCTCGGGATCCATGTAACGGCCAACCACGTCATCTTCATAGGCGTGAAGATTCTCAACCTGGGCGCGGATCTCTTGCTCTAGGCTGGCGTAAACGCTGGTTTTTATGGCTTCATCGGCAACATCTAAAACTTCAGCAACTTCTTGAGCATCCAAGCCTTTAACAATTTCCTCTACATCGCTGGCCGATAAGTCTTCGATGTAGTCAGCACGGATGTCTTCGTCAACTTCAGCGAGAACCTCGCCGATTAAATCGTCGGGAACATACTCCCAAAGAAAATCTCGCGTTTTGGCCGGGAAGGATTCCAGTGTTCGCGCAATGTCTAAAATATCGAGTTCAGAGAAATGCGCTTTTAGTGCCGCTGCGTCTGGGTCATCTAGCAGGTTTTGAAGGTAGAGAAGCTGCTCTTCGGAATTGGTGTACTTTTCATCATCGCGCATAGAGTCCGTCCTTGTTGGAAGCTAAGTGTTGAAGAGGTGCAAACTCCTGGCGGCTCGCTTTATGAATGTTATAGACAGGTATGGTTGAACGCCACGCGAACACCCTAGGCTATGCGCTGCTGGGCAAAACGGGCGGTATGTCGGTGTTAGTCATCTCATCATCGGCGCCGGCCCAGGTCGGCGTGCCGTGGGTGAAATCCAGCGGCGCTGGGTACTGGACAAGTTCGTCAAGGGTGAGGGAGGTGTGCGGGAAGCGTTGAAGACATGGCGTATCCGTGAACATCTTATACGCCAAGACTAAAGGGTGTGCTTTATTTGTACAGCAGTAACCGTCTGACCGACGTCATTGAGGCGCTGTATCAGACGGTTTGAGGCAGGTATTTTATTCCTTATCCATTTCTAAACAGGAAACTATAGGCATTTAACGCAGGTACGCCGCCTAGGTGGGCGTAGAGTACTTTGGAGCCGGGCGGGAATTCGCCGTTGCGCACCATGTCGATCATGCCGTGCATGGATTTACCTTCGTAAACCGGGTCGGTAAGCACACCCTCCAGACGGGCACAGAGGCGAATGGCTTCCAGCGTGCCTTCGTTGGGCAGGCCATACTCGGGGCCGCCGTAGCGGGTATCCAAAATGACATCGTCAGCGCTAATACCGCCTTCCAACTCCACCAGCTCGGCCGTATTGCGCGCGATGCGCAGGATTTGTTCACGGGTTTGCTCAGGCTTGGCAGAGGCGTCAATGCCAATCACTCTCTGGGCACGGCCATCAGCGGCAAACCCCACCACCATGCCCGCCTGGGTGCTGCCGGTGACCGAGCACACCACGATATAGTCAAACGTAAAGCCCAGCTCTTTCTCCTGCTGACGCACCTCTTCAGCAAAGCCTACAAAGCCTAAGCCGCCGTATGGGTGCTCGGAGCAGCCAGCGGGAATCGGGAAGGGCTTACCGCCCCGCTGGCGAACATCCTCCATCGCCTGTTCCCAGCTGGGGCGAATGCCGATATCGAACCCCGCGTCATCCATGCGCACATCGGCGCCCATGATGCGCGACATCTCGATATTGCCCACTCGGTCATACACTGCATCGGAGTAGTTAACCCAGTTCTCCTGAACAAGCACGCACTGCATACCCAGGTGAGCGGCCACCGCGGCCACTTGGCGGGTCTGGTTGGATTGAATACCGCCAATCGATACCAGCGTATCGCAGCCCTGTTCCAGTGCCTGAGGAATCAAGTACTCCAGCTTGCGGGTCTTGTTGCCACCAAAGGCCAAGCCGCTATTGCAGTCTTCACGCTTAGCGTAGAGCTCTACGTCGCCGCCTAAATGTTCGCTTAGCCGCTTGAGCGGCGTAATCGGAGAGGGGCCAAAGGTGAGTGGGTAACGTGGGAAGCGTTCGAGGTTCATAGCAATCTCCAGATTTAAATCATTGGGTGCGATATAGGGCGGCTAAGGTTGTTGTGAACAATTGGCGTGATCTCTGCTATTTATAGTAAGTGTTAGCTATTTTTTTTGTGTTGCAAAGTTAGTTGGTTTGAGACAATAAAAGATGGTAAAAAATGATATATAAGGGTTTAAGTGGTGTTTATTGGTAAATCAGGTAAATAATAGTGCGCGCAAAAATCTCCCGTTCACGCCCTGAGCCTGATGATCAGGCGGCTGAACTAGACCGAACCGATCGGCGTATTCTCAAACTGCTCCAGGACGACGCGACGCTATCCAATGTTGCGCTGGCAGAGCAGGTGAGCTTGAGCCCGGCGGCGTGCTTACGCAGGGTGGAAAGGCTCAAGCGGGATGGGGTAATCAGCAGAGTGGTGGCGCATTTAGACCCGGAGCAGCTACAAGCGGGGATGGTGGTGTTGATTGGCGTGGTGCTGGATCGCTCGACGCCGGAATCCTTCGCCTCCTTTGAAGAGGCGGCCCAGAAGGTTTCTGGCTGTATGGAGTGTCACGTAGTAACGGGGGAGTTTGATTATTTTATGCTGGTACGCACCCGGGACAGCCAAAGCTTCAACAGGCTGCACGCTGAACAACTGCTCTACCTGCCCGGCGTGCGTCAGATCCGCTCGTTTATGGGACTGCGTCAGGTGGTCTCTACCCATAAGGTGCTGGTTTAAGCGTGTCGGAGTTACGCTCAAATAATCCTGATCCGTCGTCGTGGGTGTGGATAACGGTATTGCTATGATCTAACTGATCGGCAGTCCAGTAGGTCGTCTGTTTGTTCAGGCAAAGGACTATATATCAAGCGCTCTCTCGAATGATAAGTCTTACGCCTAGATCTACCCTCGTGTCCATATTTGCTGTGTCATCTCCTTTGAGACGTTCGAGTAACAACCGTGCGATATGCGTGCCGATCTCTTGCCGAGGGGGATCCACCGTGGTCATTGGCGGCACTGTGCTGTCAGTGAAGTCTTGGTTGCCGAATCCCACAATAGCCAAGCGCTCGGGTATCGACCAGCCTTGTCGTTGGCATTCAAGCATTGCGCCTAGGGCGACCATGTCATTGGAGCAGAACACTGCTTGAATCTCAGGATGGTCGTTGACAAGAGTGCATAGCAATTGGCCAGCCTCTGCGGTATTACTTCGCCCGGTAAGTTCTCGAACTAGCACCGAGCCGCCAGCGGCGGCGATCGCGTCGTGAAAGCCTAGATAACGCTCGTTAGCACGGATGTCGCGCTGGAAGTTGGTGCTCAAAAAAGCCATGTGCTGATATCCGCTACGCATGAGGTGTTCCGCCACCAGTCGCCCACAAGTGCGGTGCGAAAAGCCCACAACCATGTCCAATCCTTCCTGACCGTAATCCCACATTTCAATGATTGGAATATCGCTATTGCTCAGCAGTGAGACTGACTTTCGGCTATGCGAAAAACCAGTTAGTACGAGTCCCGAAGGATTCCAGCTTAGGATTGAGCGGATCAGTTCCTCCTCACGCGAAGCATCGAACTCGGTGTTGCCTATTAATAGTTGGTAGCCGGCTGCGCGAAGGTTTCTTTCCAGAGTCTCAAGGGTCTCCGAAAAGAAGGAGAAGGTAATCGTGGGAACGATCACGCCAATAATATTGGAGCGCGATGAGGCCAAACCACCAGCCATCGTATTGGGTAGATAGCTCAGCTTATCAATTGCCGTTTGGATCCGCTCGGCCCTACGAGAAGAGACCTCATCGGGACGACGCAAATACAGCGATACGGTACTTGGAGAAACATCCGCGAGCTGTGCGACTTCGCTCATGGTGGCTCGTTGTGAACTTCGTTTGCGTTTTTTCACTTTCCCTCTCTACCCGTTTTTTTGAAACAGATCCTTGCATGCTTTCGATTAGGCTGAACAGTTATTCCACAGCGTTGAATTCATAATTGATCATGCTGAATAAAACACGTGCCGGTAGCGGTATTAGCGCAGACCTTGAGTGATAACCCGATAGCTAGCTATTCGACCAATGGACAATCATTTCATCATTGACCTCTCATATCGTAGCGCTACGATTAAGGCGTGGAAAGTACATCAATGACATAAACTGATGGTCAATTCAAAATCAAAGCATCAGACATGCAAAATTTCGTAGCGATACGAAAAGGAGATTACAATAATGAAGCCTATACGCCACTCTCTGGCTCTGATGGTTCTCGTCGGGGCCTCACATGCCGCTCAAGCCCAAGAGACCTTAGAAATTGTTGTCCCATTCGCGGCGGGCGGCGCCACGGATATTGTCGCGCGCAGTTTCGAACCGATTTTCTCTGAGAAGCTTGGTGTCACCTCTGTGATACGCAACCTTGCTGGCGCAAGCGCCACGGTAGGCACCAGCGAGGTCGCCAAAAGTGAAGGCAATCCCAATATTATCGGTTACGAACCGGCTGGCGCACTCAGCATTCAACCCTCATTGAAAAACCTTCCCTACGGGCCGGAAAGCTTCACTTATGTTTGCCGAACCACGTCCAACCCGATGTTTCTGATGGTGTCTAAGTCGTCTGACATCGAAAACTTCGACCAGCTTGTTGCTGCCTCTCAGGAGCAGCCGCTGCTCTATGGCTCTTCAGGCCCAGGCACTTTGCCGCATTTGGCACTGGCAGCACTGGTGATCAACAGCGAACTGCAGGCCGAGCATGTGCCCTATAGCGGATCCGGCCCGGCGATGAATGCGCTGGCGGGCAACGAGATCCAAGTCATGGCCGATACCGAGACCATTCTCGGAAACTATGACCTCCGCCCCTTAGCCGTTTTCTCGGAGCAACGCCTGGAAGGCTACGACGATGTGCCGACCATCGGCGAACTCGAGGGTGTGCCGGACATGGACTTCTCCGTTTGGCAGGGTGTCGTGGCGCCCAAGGGCATCAGCCAGGAGCGTGCCGAACAGTTTACTCAGGCGTGCAAGGCCACCATGGAGTCAGATGAGTTCAAGAGCTTTGCCGAACGGGCCAACGTCAACATTGCCTACCTCGGGCCGGACGACTTCGAGTCGTTCGTGAAGGAGCGCTTCGAGGCCAACAAGCAGGTGCTGCGTGATGCAGGCCTGCTTGATTGAAACGACCAAGGCATAACGATTTAGCGAGGTAAGCATCATGGTTGCGAGATTGGCCCACCCCAGGGTGTTGCTGGCTCTGGGACTGTTCCTGATCGGTGTCGTGCTAGCGTTCCATGCCTGGGGCGGTCCCTCGGATGCCATGCTGGTTCCGCGCATTGTCCTGACCTTGTGGTGCGTGATCGCCCTGGCGATCACGCTCGCCGAGCTTTCACGGGGATCGGGGCTGGGCAGCGGGTCGCTGTCGACACTCCCCGTATTGATGGCGGCCGTACTCATCGCTGCCATCGCCGTGGCGAGCCTGGGGTTTCTGATCCCCTCGCTGCCGCTCGTCGCCCTGACCCTCTGGATGTTTCGACTGCGTCGCCCACTGCCGTTGGCGGTGGGCACGCTGGTGATCGCCGGTGGCCTGTGGTTCCTGTTTCACCATGTGTTGCTGATTCGATTGCCGACACTCTTAAACAGCGGAGCGCTGTGACATGGATATCATTCTTGCCGCGGTGAGCGATGCCTTCACTTGGCAGGCTTTACTCGCCATCGTCATCGGTACCTGGGCGGGGATAATCATCGGAGGGCTTCCGGGTCTAGGGTCGGTGGTGGGGCTGACAATCTTTCTTCCCTTCACGTTCGGGATGTCCACCATCACCAGCATGGCGCTGTTGATCGGTGTCTACTGCGGTTCCGTTTACGGCGGCTCGATTACCGCCATTCTGATCAACACCCCTGGCACGCCCCAGTCGGCGGCGACCACCTTCGATGGTTACCCCATGACCCAGCAGGGGCGCGTCGACGAGGCGCTGGGCTGGGCGACCTTCGCGTCCTTCTTCGGCGGCATACTTTCATGCGTGATACTGATTTTTTGCGCGCCGCAACTCGCCAAGTTCGCCGTCAACTTCGGTTCGATAGAAGTCTTCGCGCTCATCTGCCTAGCGATGATGTGCATCGTGGGCGTGTCCAAGGGTAGCGTCATGAAGGGGCTGGTTTGTGGCATGGTCGGCTTTTTTCTTTCCATGGTGGGGTCGGATCCCATCACCGGAGCCGACCGTTTCACCTTTGGCAGCTACGCTCTGTCTTCGGGGCTGACGCTGATTCCGGTAGTGGTTGGTGCGTTCGCACTCTCGGAAATCTTCATGCGCTTTGCCACGCGAGACGACCCGAGTGCGAAGATCCCTGAGGCCAACTTGCGCTTTCCAAAGTTCGGTGAGTGGTTCAAGCGCTTGGTGGAGTTGGTGCGTGGCTCTTTGATCGGCAGCTTCATCGGCGCATTGCCGGGCACCGGGGCAGCCGCTGCTGCATTCATCAGCTATGCCACAGCGCAAAAGCTCTCCCCACGCCGCCATCGCCTGGGCAAGGGCGAGCCCGATGGCATCATTGCGTCGGAGTCGTCCAACAACGCGGTGACCGGCAGCTCGTTCATTCCCACACTGGCGCTAGGCATTCCCGGAGATGTCGTCACGGCGATGATGATGGGTGCGATGGTGATCCATGGCATCACGCCGGGTGTGAGATTGATGGTCGATCAAGCACAGACGGTTTACTCCCTGTTCGTTGTGCTGATCATCGTCAATGTCGCCATGCTGATCCTGAGCAAGCCCTCTATCGGCCTGTTTCGTTACCTGTTCCGGCTGCACCAGGGCTACATCATGGCCGCCATTGTGATCTTCAGTTTTATTGGTGCCGCGACGGTACGCGGCAACCCGCTCGATCTAGTAGTGGCCGTTTTAACCGGCATCCTGGCTTACGCCCTGCGCCGCGCTGATTATCCGATGGCGCCACTGGTAATAGGTATGGTGCTGGGCCCAGAGCTGGAGAGTTCGTTGCGTCGCGGCCTGCTGATCAAGCGCGGCGACTTCCTGGAATTTTTCACCCATAGCGGGATTTCCATGGTGCTGTTTTCGTTGCTCGCGCTGTTTATCGTCTGGACCGTGTGGTCGAGCATCGCCCAGCAGCGCCAGGCATCGACCGCCTCTCGGCATGCCGAGAGCAACTCAGCCAAGTAAGGCCCTTTTCGAATTCGTTACTGGATACGCCACATGATCATTACCGACATCAAGACACACGTGCTTTCCGCCCCGCTCGAACAACCCTTCGCCTTCTCGCAAGGGTGGGTTCATCAGCGCACCGCCATGCTGGTTGAGGTTCATACAGAAGATGGTCTGATCGGCTGGGGTGAGTCGATCAATCATGGCCTTCAGCCGCCGCAGGTCGCCCAGGTCGTCGTGGAGTATGCTCTAAAACCTTTGCTAATTGGTCGCTCTGTGTTCGATCACGAGGTGCTTTGGGAGGAGATGTATAACCACACTCGGCCCTACGGGCAGAAAGGGGCAGCGCTGTTTGGCATAGCAGCGATAGACATTGCCCTATGGGATCTTTTCGGCAAAGCGTTGGGGCAGCCGATTCATCGGCTCATGGGCGGCGCGTTTCGACGAGAGATCCGCCCCTATGCGACGGGCTTCTATCGTCGCAAAGACGGGTGCTACCCCGAGGATATCGTGGAAGAGGCATTGCGCCACCAAGCCAACGGCTATCGGGCGATGAAGATCAAGACTGGTTTCGGTGTCGATTCGGACATTCGCGACATGCGCGCCGTGAGAGAAGCGGTCGGTGACGACGTCCAGCTGATGATGGATGCCAACTGCGCCTATAACGTGCCGGCGGCACGGCGAATCCTTATGGAGCTCGAAGATACGCGGGTGCACTTCTTCGAGGAACCGCTCAGCCCCGAGAATCGTCATGGTTACCGCGAACTCAAGGGTGTATCGCGCACTTACGTGGCTGCTGGTGAGAACGAATATACCAAGTTTGGCTATCGCGAGCTGATCAGCGAGGGGGCGCTGGATATTATCCAGCCTGATCTAGGAGCCGCCGGCGGATTCACTGAGTGCCGCAAGATCGCCGCGCTTGCCCAGGCTTGGCACGTGCCGCTTATTCCACACGTGTGGGGCACCGGTATCGGCCTTGCCGCTGCCGTGCAGTTCATTGCCACACTGCCGCCACAGCCGCTGTCGCTGAACCCGGACGAACCGATACTCGAGTACGACCAATCAGCGCACCCCTTCCGTCAGGAACTGATTGGTGGTGAATTCGCGCTCAACGCACGGGGTTATGTGGAGGTCCCCGACAAGCCCGGGCTAGGTATCGAGATCGACCGAGACGTCATCGACCGTTATCGACTCTGAAGCACGCACGTTCTAGCCAAGGGAGCAATGTATGTACAACGCGAAAAAAGTATTGGTGCTGGGCGTCGACGGTCTGATTCCCGAGTTGGTCGATAGGTTTTGCCATGAAGGTGTACTTCCCCATATCGATCGATTGCGTCGCGAGGGTGGAACAACACGGCTTATGCCCTATATCTCGACCTGGGGAGATACCAACTTTGTTAACTTTCTAACCGGGCAGGCACCAGGGAACAGCTGGGTGGGGCAGCGCATCTCTCCCAGCGGTACGCGGCACTTGTTGGAATTGATGGCCGAAGCGGGACAAAATTGTGCGCTGGTGCACTTCCCCGAGTCACTCAAGCCCACCGGCAAGAACGATCTCTGTCTGGCGCCGTTCTGGAGCGGTAAAGGCCCGGCCCCCATGGAGATGGCCCCGGCCGGCGTGCATAGCACGGATCTTTCCCAGTGGCCCGACGCTGCCCAGAACGAGGCGCTGGGCTGGCCACCGAGCGGTAGCCTGGCCCATCACCAGAAGCACAACCGTCACGCAATCGAGCGCTCGGAGGATGGCTATCACGCCGTTATCCGGCTCAATGCCGGCGATAGCCTAGCAGTGACCTTGAGCCCAGCGACCGACACGCGGCTCCAACTGACGCTAAACGAGCGCGCGGCGACACTGGGCGTAGGCGAATGGAGCGACTGGTTGCCCGTCGAGGCCGGAGACGAGCGGGGGCATGTGCGCTTCAAGCTGTTGGCCTACGATGCCGAGCGGGGACACGTAGATCTGCTGCAATCGCAGATAACCATGCCCGAGCAGTTGGGCAACCACCTGGCCCTGGCCAAGAAGCTGACACAACGCCATGGGCCATTCATCTCCAAGTGGACCGTGTCAGCGGATCCCGACTCGCCCTATTATGAAACCAGTTTCGAAGAGGGGCGCTATCAACTGGAGTGGCTCGTCGATAGCGCCCTGACCTTGCTGAACGAGGAGGACTTCCGCCTGTTCGCCACGGTGTTCCGTCTCAATGACGAAACCCATCATACCTGTCTGGCCTATTGCGACCCGGAATCTCCATTCTTCACTTCCGATGGACAAGAACGTTACTTGAACACCATCCGCACTGCGTACCAAGTGCTCGACGATGCAGTGGGTCGCCTGCTGGCTGGGCGCCGCGAGGACACCGTGATCGTGCTCGCTTCGGATCATGGCGACGTGCCGAACCATTACCTGTGTGATATCCACCGGCGACTGGCTGCGTTTGGGCTCTGTACACTCGATGAAAATGGTCGACCAATACGTCAGCGTAGCCAGGCCTTCCTTAAGGATGAGCGCGGCGGCCTGGAGGTCTTTGTTAATCGAGACATCCTGGACGAGGGAATCGTTTCCGAGGCTGATGCGGCCGAGGTGCAGACGCGAATCCTCAAGGCGTTAAGCACGTGGTACATCGATACCCCTCAAGGCGAGCGTAACGTGGTCGCTTTTGCCCTCAAGAAACAGGATGCCAGTGTACTGGGGTACTGGGGCGACAACGCCGGGGATGTGCTGTTCGCCTACGCCTCGGGGTTCGTTTGGGGTGTTAACCGACGTGGCGATACCGTGGCTGCCGTTGAAAGTGCCGGAGCCAACCATGGCCCTCAGGTACCGTCCGCCAGCACCGCATTCGCCTCCAATCATGGTTTGGCGATCCTGCACGGTGAAGGAATACTGCCTGGCTCCAGGTTACCCTTCGATACCCAACGCGGCATCCAGCGAATGGACAATGCCGGGGCCACGTTCGCACGCTTGCTGGGGCTAGACACCACCACCCTCGATGGCATGCCGCTGAATGCGCTATTAGACGGAGACGTTAGATAGCAGGCCGCTGCCGCGAAATGTTAGGCGTTAACAGCGCAGAATTTTGCGGCGTTAAAGCCGTGTTAGCCACCACTGCCAAGCTTTACTCATTAGAAGACGAAGGCTCTGGCCGAGTAGCCAGCCAAACGGCAATCAGCATCAGTAGAGCGATCACCCCCCAGCGTGTCCAGCCGGGGCCGAGTGACCAAGCAGTGATCAGTGCGCTCAACGCTATTATGCTAACAGCCGCCAACTTAGCGCGCCGGGGGATGGCGCGCTCTTGCTCCCAGGTAACCAGCAGTGGCCCGACATAGTGGCGGGAGCGGATCCAGGCCTCAAAGCGCGGTGAGCCTTTGGAGGCACAGTAAACAGCCATTAGCATAAACACGGTGGTCGGCAGCAGGGGCAGGAAAATGCCTAACACACCGATGCTAAAACTCATCCCTGCCAACACGACCCACATGAGGCTGATCAGTCTCATTCTTGCTCCCCAATTGGCACACGGTGATGCATATATTGCCCGTTACGTATGGATAAGTATGGACTTATATGAGGGCTTTGCCACTCGACTCGTTGGCTGCTGAAAGCTGTCTTAAGGCGCCAGGGCGAGCAGAGGCTTGCCATGGGGGCCGCCCTCAATGTGCTGAAGTTCGGCTGCGTAAATCTTCGCAATGGTCGCGGGGTTAAGCACCTGGCTGGGTAGTCCGTGGTCAATACGCTGCCCTTGATGCAGCAACCATACCCGGTCAGCGTAGGTGCTGGCGAGATTAAGGTCGTGGAGCACGCAAACAATGGCCATGCGGTGCTGTGCGGCCCAGCCGCGTAGTTGCCGCATCAAGCGCTGCTGCTGGCCGATATCCAAGGCACTGGTCGGCTCATCCAGCAATAAAATACCACCATCCTTGGCGGTGGGAGAGCCCCTTGAGAGTAGTTGGCAGGCGCCTCGTGCGATCATCACCCGCTGGCGTTCGCCACCGGAAAGCGAGAGCACGCTGCGCTTGGCGAGGTGGGTTAGATCCAGGTCGTCCAGTAGCGCTGCGACCAGTGATTTGGCCGGATTACTGCCTAGACTCAACAGTTCGTCAGTTTGCCAGTCAAAGCCGGGGAGCTCCTGCTGGGCGACCAGCGCACGCCGGTTGGCAAGTTCGGCGATGGGCCATTCGCGCAAGGGTTTGCCATCCAGGTGTAGTTCGCCCTGCTCGGCAGCGCGAAACCCCGACAGCATGCTGAGCAGAGTGCTCTTGCCCGCGCCGTTGGGGCCGACAATGGCTAGCAGCTCGCCGGGTCGAATCGTGCCATCTAGTGGGGCGATAGCGGGGGTGGTGGTTAAACCAGCCTGATGGAGAGTTAGCATGCTCGGTTCCTGCGCATCAGTAGGTACAGGAAGTAGGGGCCGCCAAGCAGACTGGTTAGCAGCCCAACGGGGATTTCCGCCGGGGCAGCGACGGTGCGGGCTAGCGTATCAGCAACGACCAGAAGCAGCGCGCCGCCGAGCATTGAGGCGGGCAGCAGCAGCCGATGGCCAGGCCCTAGCCAAAGCCGTAGGCAGTGGGGTACCAGCAGGCCCAAAAAGCCAATTACTCCGGTGAGCGCTACACACAAACCTACGCCCAGCGAGGTCGCGACCACCACCCGGCGTTTTAAGCGGCTTGCATCCAGCCCCGCCGCATGGGCGGTCGCTTCGCCTAGCTGGAGCAGGTCAAGTTCACGAGCGCTACGCATTAACAGCCACAGGGCAACGGCAATGAGTACCAGGGCGAGCGCCGTGGTGCGCCACAGGGCGTTAGTCAGCGTGCCCATGCCCCATAAACTAAGCTGGCGAAGCTGGCTCATCGCTGGCGATAAAGGCTAAAACCCCACCGCTAGCCCCGGCGAGAGTATTGATGGCCAAACCAGCCAGCAACAGGGTCATCACAGCGGCACTGCCGCCGCCTTGACGCTTGGCGATGCCAAAGACAATCAAACAGACGCATAAGGCGCCTAAAAAGCCTGCCGCAAACTGACCGTAAAGGCTGCCTGCGCTGCTGTCTTGAAAGAGCACAATCCACACTGCTACGAAAAGCCCAGCACCACTGGCAAGGCCGAGCAGGGTCGGGTCGGCCAGCGGGTTACGAAACAGCCCCTGCATGGCGGCGCCGCTACCGGCAAGCATCGCTCCCACGGCCACGCCCAGCAGTAAGCGCGGCAGGCGCAGCTGCCACCACACCTGCACGCTGAGTGGATCGGCTTGGCCGCGGAGTACTCCCCAAGGGGAGATGCCCAGTGCGCCAGAGGAGGCCGCCCAGCCTAAAGCCAGTAGCAACGCAGCGGTTAATCCGACGAGAACGCGGGTAGTGCGGCTAACCGGCAGCCGCGCCCGGAAACGGTAAGTGTTAAAAATGGCTATCATGGGCTGAGCTGTTTTGAGCGGTACTGTTTTGGACAGAATTAGCCTGGGCGCTAGTCGGTGCGCCCAATAGCGCTTCAACGTCCTGGCGCAGGGCGAGTAGCTGATCGGGCGTGCGCGGGCCAAAGCCAAGCAGCGCTTGGTCATCAATGACAATCAGCTGTTGCTCTCGGCCTGCGTGGGTTAACGCCATACCGGGTAACTGCCATAGAGCGGCTTCGCCACCCATTGCTGCCAGGCCCCGCTCGGAGACAATCACAACCTCCGGCGCTTGCCGGGCCAGGGCTTCGGCACCCACGTTGTGGTAGCCCTGCATCTCGGCGAAGGCATTTGCCAGGCCCACCGCTTCGAGCGCGCTATGCGCTGCCGTGTCGCTGCCCGCCGCACGGGGGGTTAAGCCGCTATGCTGCATGATAAACATAGCGCGGGTCGTCGGTAGGGCGGGCAGGTTGGCTAGCCGGTCAAGTTTCTCGTTCAAGGCGTCTGCTAAGGCCTCTGCCGCGTCGCGACGGTCAGTTAATCGGCCGACGGCGCGGACTTTATCGGCGATGGCATTGAGGGTGGGTGAGGCGTTGATAATCTCTACGCTGACACCGACAGCCGCCAGCTGCTCCAGCACTTCCTTGGGGCCTGCATGCCCGGTGGCTAACACCTGGTCAGGTTTAACCGACAGGACGCTTTCAGCGGAGAGCTGGCGCAGGTAACCCACCGAGGGCAGCTCCGCCATGGCGGGTGGATGCACGACTGTGTCATCCCGAGCAATGACATTGATATCGGCATCTAACGCGGCCAGGGTTTCCGCGATATCGCCACCAAGCACCACCCAGCGTTCGCTGGCCAATGCGGCCCCGGTGGTTAGCCACCCCATCAGCAGTACTGCCAGTGAGCGGCGCATCAGGCGTTTTGCGTTCATGCCACCGCCTCTTGGCTGCCGAGTTCATCCAGCAATTGCCGCCACTCGCGACGCTCAACGCGGCCTTCCTGGCGTTCCGCGTAAAGTTGCAGCACTAGCGAGCCTTCGGCATCGAAGGCTTCAATGCTGGTCACGCCGCCGTCTCGGTTGGGCTTGCTGACTTGCCATACTTGGTCAATCGCAGTGTCATCAAGGTGCAGGGTGAACTGCTCGCCAAATAGATTCAGCCAGCCGTGGGCGCGTTGAGGGGTGGGCAATGTGCCGGTGCGGATCTGCACGCAGCCGGGGCTAGCGACAAACAGCATCAACGGCAGCGCGCGAAGGCTGGCGTGCTGAAGCACCGTTTCCAGGGCATTGACGGGCAGCGTTTGGGTATAGCGTCCCTCCATTAACTGGTTGGCCTCAATACGCTCCAGATGATGGCGCTGGAGGAGGGCAAAGAACTGGTGCACATCGCGCATCGCGCCCCACTCGCTAGCGAGGGTCGGCGCTTCGGGCAGTGGGCGCTTCAAGCGAGGCATGCTCTGGGTAAACGCTGGCGTATCCCGAGTGCCCAAGGCCGCTAAGGCACCCCAGGGACGCGGCAGTGGGTTCTCCAGGGCAAAGCATTTGTGAACGGCGCAGCCATGTTGATTGAATATCTGCAGGCTCCAGCGCCACTGCGCCTCTTGAGTACTGGTGGCAGGCATAGAATCACGAATCAGGCAGGCCCAGTGCCAGCTCGTATAGAGCAAGCGTAGATCCAGGCCACCTGGGTCGAGTAACAGGCCTGTTTGTGGCCCGCCGCTAAGTTCAGGGTAGTCGCCGGTTTGCTCTAGCACGGCCAGCCGGGAACGGGTCAACGCTTTAACCCGCCCCAGTTGGGGCAGGTAGGCGGCGATATCGCTGGGCGAGAGCGGCAGCGTCCATACGTCGCGCCCTAAACGAGCGGCCTGCAGCTCGCCTTCACTGATCGATAAGCGTTCGGCAATCTCAATCGCAGGTAGCCGCGGCTGCGCGGCGCGCGCCGCGTCAAAGGCTTCGATAATCGCGATCTGTTGGGATGTAATCATGACGCACCTCTATCGGGTTGACTGCGTGGATTTACCACTGCCAGTTGAGGGTGGCGAACAGGCTGCGCCCATCGCCCAGGCTGCCGTCGGGGCGGTACCACACCTTGTCGCCAATATTGGCAAGGCGCAGCGAGGTATCCACGGCCGGGGTGATTTGCCAAGCGAGATGCACATCGTGCAACCCATAGCCGGGCAGGCGCTCGTCATCGCCCTGCTTATCGAAAGATTGGGCAAAACGCGCTTGCCAGCCCAGGCGGATATCGCTGTTATACAGAACCACCTCGCTTCCCAGGGTGGCTTCCAACGGTGTTTGACTGCCTAGGGGCTCGCCAGAATCGCGGTCTTTACCGGAGACTTCCGAAAGACCCACAAAGCTTGTAAGAAGCGGGAAGGCGCTGGGCTGCCAGGTCACCCGGGCGTCATAGCCCCATAGCTGGGCGCGCTGAACGTTCACTGCCTGGGTGGTGCCCGCCATGATGTCGACGTGAGTGTCGATAAAATCGTCGGCGCGAGTATCGAAGTAGCTGGCACGAACCTGCCAGTCGCCCTGATGCCAGACCACGCCGCTTTCCCAGGTGTGGCTAGATTCAGGCGAGAGACTAGGGTTGGGAATCCAGTAATTGTCCGGTGTGCAGAAGGCTGGCCCGGCGCAGAAACCGGCAAAGTGGCGCTCGTTGGCGTAAAGCTCGGATAGGCTAGGAGCGCGGAAGGCCTCAGCGTAGCCCGAAAACAGCATCAAGGCGTCATCGGGCCGCCAGGCAAGACGAAAGCGCGGTGACACTTGGTCGTGGACGCTATCGGATTCATTTTGGCCGCTGGCGTCGTAACGGTCGTAGCGGGCTCCCAGGCCAATATCAAACTGCCCGGCGCCGCCATCGGCTAAATAGCGCCCAGCGGTAAGAGTAGTGTCGAGATAGGCTGACTGGGTATCGATATCGGCTTTAGGAAAGCCATTCGCTTCGCCATCTGGCCGTTGGCGGGCCTGCTCCAATTCGGCGCCGAACACCAGCGTTTGCGAAAGCCAGCCGTGATCCATGGTGTGGAAGCCGTCGCTCTGAAGACCGGCCCGCTCTAGGGTACGGTTGGCCTGGGGCTCGTCGATATCCTGCTGGCTAAAGGTAAGCTGCGAGGTGACTTCGGTGGCAGCGCTGGGCTGCCAGCGGTGGCCCAACTGGACGTTGTTGCTTTCCACATCGCGATCGCGCAGCGGATTGCTGGCATCGGTTGAAAGCTGCTGTGGGTTGGCGGGCTGGGTGGCGCGTTCGTCGTAGTGCTGCCAGCTGATAAATAGCCGCTGGTCGTCGCTTGTCTCCCAACCGCCTTTTAGCAGCAGGCTATTGAGGGAGGCATCCTCTTCGGCTTCATCGCCCCCCGCGCGGCGAATATCGCCGGATTCACTGCGGCCGATTGAAAACAGGCCATCCACCTGGCCGTTGGCGGTATTGCGGCGGCCGAAGCCAGTCAGGCTCCCCCGCATTTCGTCGCTGGCCGTCGCACCGCCTACGGAAAGGCGTACGCCGCTATTTTCGCCGGGGGCAAGCAGGTCGTTGGCATTCACACTGGTGAAGCTGACGACACCGCCCATGGCATTGCTGCCGTACAAGCTGGAGAGCGCACCGCGCGCTATCTGTACTTCTTGAATCAAGCCAGGGTCGAGAAAGAAGTTACCGATGTGGCCGGTGGAGATATCCTGACGAACGCCATCCAAACGTACCAGCACACCTTTGCTGCCAAAACCGCGCATACTTAAGGTTTGGCCATTTCGGCGCCCTTGGCCAGCCACATGCAGGCCGGGTTGGCGGCTAAGCACGTCTTCAACCCGGCTGGCGGTGGCCAGCACAGCATCATCACGATCAATAATATCGATAATCAGCGGTGCCCGTGAAAGGTCCGTAGGCGCTCGGGTGCCGGTGAGCGTCACTGGGTTAAGCTCGGCGTCGTCTGCTTGGGCGGTTAACAGTGGAAGCAGCGTTAAAAAGAGGCCACCAAAAGCGCGTGTGTGGTTCATAAGCCAGAGATTTCCAACAGGGATAAGTGGAAGAGGTCGCTGGCTGGGTGCGATGGGCTACCTGGCTGGCTTTGCTGTATAAGTCTTTAAATTAATCAGGGGCTGAAATATTAAGAGCTTTAGGCGTTAAGAATTAACTTGCCGCTTTTAGTACGGCGCAACACATAGCGGCGCTGTTCATGGTGGATAACCAACTGGTCTGAGTTGCCAAGTAATTCTTTGCTATTCACCTCGTGGGCCACCTCGCGGGTCGTCGAGGCCGACGTATCTCCCTGGCCAGTGCCCTTAGCGGGTAACTGCATGAGAGAGTAACTCCTATGTTAATGATAACTATTAGCGTTAATTTAGCAGAGTTGCAGGCATTCCTCAACAGGTCCTAACATTCGACCTTTCTTCATCTAAATGCAGGCGCTCCGTCATCGTGCTGTCATTAAGCTTCTTTAGTGTCTCCTAACGTTCAATCGTTGACCTACAAACGATCAGGGGAGACCAAAATGAGTAAAGAGATCGAAGATCATCGCCTGTTTAACCACAGCGGCAACCAACCTTTCGCGGAAGTATTGGCGCGTCATGTATCCCGGCGTGATGTGATGCGCGGTGGTTTGAGCATGGCGGCTGCCTCGATGCTTAGTTTTGGTGGCGCTGCTCAAGCGCTTGCCTCAAGCAGCAGCCAAAAAACACCCCTGACACTGGCGTTTGAGGCGGTTCAAGGATCACGCACCGATGCCGTGGTGGTGCCGGAAGGTTATGTGGCCCAAGTCTTGGTGCCGTGGGGCACTCCGCTGAACCAAAATGTTACCTGGCAGCCTGAACAGCCGATGACCGCTGAGCGTCAGGCGGAGAGTGTGGGCATGCACCATGACGGCATGGCCGGTTTTGCCCTGGATACCGACAACGCCTCGCGCCGTTTTGTGCTGGCGCTCAACAATGAGTATATCGACCAAGCCGCGCTATGGGCGCCGCAAGGAGGCCCCACTAATGCGGATGAGGGCCAGCGGCCAGCAGCTGAGTCGCGCACTGAGATCAACGCTCACGGTGTCACCCTTGTTGAGGTCGAAAAGAACGCCAGCGGCCAATGGGCGCATGTGCCGGGTTCGCGTTATAACCGTCGCCTCACCAGTGCGACGGTGATGGAACTTTCCGGGCCAGTGGCGGGCAGTGACTACGTCAAAACGCGCTTTTCGCCTGAGGGTACCCAAACCCGTGGTACCAACAATAACTGTGGTAACGGGGTAACGCCCTGGGGCACCTATATTGCCTGTGAAGAGAACTGGCCCAATGTGTTCGTTAATCATGGCGAACGCTTCCAGGACGACGCGCGGATTGGTATTCCCACCGCTAAAAGCCGCTATGGTTGGGATACTTCGGCGGGAGACGCCTCTGAACAGAATGACGAATTTGCTCGCTTCGACATTACCCCGCGCGGCGAGCGTGCTGAAGATGATTATCGCAACGAAGCACGCACGTTCGGCTACCAGGTGGAGGTCGACCCCTATAGTGATGCATTGGCGGTTAAGCGTACGGCACTTGGCCGTTTCCGCCATGAAGGGTGTTGGTTAGGCAAGCTGGAAGCCGGTCAGCCAGTGGTTTACTACTCGGGGCACGATTCCCGCAACGAGTACGTATATAAATATGTTTCTGATGCTGCCTGGGATCCCGCCGATGCCAACCGTCCAGGTGAAGAGTACGATCGTCTTGCTATTGGCAACAAATATTTGGATAACGGCACCCTCTATGTGGCTCGTTTCCATGCCGATGGCAGCGGTGAGTGGCTACCGCTAACGCCTAGTGCTCAAACGCGCGATGGTCGCACGCTGGCGGCGGCGTTGGGGCTAGCCGACGACGATGCGGCAGGTATCATCATCAACACCTGTGATGCAGCGGATTTGTTGGGTGCCACGCCAATGGACCGCCCTGAGTGGGCTTCCGTCGATCCTGCCTCCGGCGAGGTGTATCTCACCCTAACCAATAACACTCAGCGTACCGCTGAAGAGACAACCCCAACTTACACTAATGACGGTGAGCATCTGGAACAAGTAGGTGTTGGTTACGATTTAGCGCCCACCAATGCCGCCAACCCTCGCGCCAATAACGAAGCAGGGCATATTATTCGCTGGCGCGAAAGCCGGTTGCCCAATGCCTTTACTTGGGAGGTGTTTGTGTTTGGCGCGGCCGCTGACGATGCGGATAATCACTCGGGCCTGACAGAAATGAATCAGTTCGCCAGCCCCGATGGGCTCTGGTTCGACGAGCGAGAGGACGGTCAGGGTATCCTCTGGATCCAAACCGATAACGGTTATGATGGAGTAACCGAGTACACCAACGACCAACTGCTTGCCGTGGTACCTAACGGGCTCGACGATATTCAAGGCACCGGCCCGGTGATTAACAGCAGCAACCAGCAACAGCTTAAGCGCTTTGCGGTAGGGCCGAACGGCTGCGAAGTGACGGGTATTTTTGCCACACCGGATAAAACAGCGCTGTTTATTAACATCCAGCATCCTGGTAACTGGCCCGCTGATGGTAGCGAGCTAGTGCAAGACGCCACTGTTGCAGCCAGCGGCCAAGTACGCCCTCGGGCGTCGACCGTTGTCATTCAGAAACGCGATGGCGGGCCGATAGGGGTTTAAAATCACGCGCTGAGGCAAAGCGCTGCCGCGATAAGACGCCACTATATTAAAGCTTCGAACCTCTCTTAGGTTCGAAGCTTTTTTATTCTAGTGATGAGCCTGACGCGTTTTCTGCCGAGTTTCTAACGCGTGAATGGCATCGACCTTCAATGGGAGCTGGTTGGCCCAGAGAATATCTTCGCGGCTATGACCAATATCCCGCAGTAATTGGTCGTCGTGGGCCAGTAGCGGCAGTATATGGCGGCGGAAAAGCCAACGCCGCCGGTAACGCCACCAGGCCATATCGAGCGCACGAATTAGCCGCATCGGCGGCATGGCAGGCATGTAAAAATGTAGTGCTGGTGGCTTGGGCGGCGGCGCCAATTGGCGAGCTTTTTCCCAGGCGTTATGGGCATGTTGGGCTGGGCATTCACACTTCATCGCGCACCTCCTTTTATTCACAACAGCTGTACAGTAAGCGGCGCCTGGGCACCGACTGAACCGATGTGACCTGTGATTAATAAGTGGAGGGTCGCGACCTCTGGTTATCAGCTTGGCGCTTTACCTTGGATCAATCAAACGAAAAGAACTACACTGTGAGTTAAGTTTTTCTGAAAGGTGGGTGTAATGAATCAACTCTCTAGCATAGCTCCCAGCCGGGCCGTCTTGCCGCTACTGGATAGCGAGGTGCTGCGCACCTTTGTGACCATTGCCGAAAGCGGCAGCTTCACCCGCGCCGCCCAGCAGCTATTTCGCACCCCTTCCGCGCTGAGTATGCAGATCAAACGCCTGGAAGAGATCCTCGGCCAGACGCTGTTTGTCCGCGAGGCGCGGCACGTACGCCTGACTGCTGAGGGGGAAGTGCTGCTGGGTTATGGGCGGCGGCTACTGAAACTCAATGCAGAAGCCGTGACCCAGTTTTTAGCCCCTACCATAGAGGGGCGTGTAGGGCTGGGGATAACGGATGACGTGGTAGGGCGTATTTTACCCACGGTACTCGCCCAGTTTGCTCGCTCGCACCCGGCGGTGCAGGTTGATGTCGAGGTGGGACGCAGCAAAGACCTGCTCGCCAGGTTGGACGAGGGCGAGCTTGATCTTGCCTTGGTGATGGCTGGAGGGCCTGGTCAGGCGACGCGGGGAGAGATCGTCCACAGCGAACCGCTAGTGTGGGCGGGCCGTGAGGATGGCGTTGCCGTGCAGCGAACGCCACTGCCTGTGACCCTGGCCCAGCAGGGGTGTGCGTGGCGCAGAATTACCCTTAATGCCCTTGATCAAGCGGGGATTGCTTACCGAATCGCTTACTCCTGCGACCACTGTGCCGGGCAGGAAGCGGCCATGCTGGCCGATCTGGCCGTGACGGCTTTTCCAAAAAGCTTGATTCGACCACCGCTCAAGCGTCTCCACAACGAGTCACTGCCACCGCTAGGGGATTATCAAGTAGCGCTGGTGAAGCGTGCAGGCAGTGGTGATGCCAGCGAGGTATTGGCTGAGCGGGTGGTGGAGGCGTTTCGTGAGGGGTGAGTGGTAATGAATTATCATTAGCTTTTGAGCGGTAATGATTTTTTAGCGTGATGGTGCTAAAGATTACATGACCACACTCTTGCTTAGTGAGGCCATGTAATGGGGTAACGAAAGTGGTTAGGCAACCTGACTTTCAAACTCGCTAGGAATCAAGAAGCCGCGCAGGATTTTTTCCATTCGCTGCCGTGCGTCAGCATGCTCAAGGTCAAGAAAGTGCCCTGCATTGGGCACGACTTCGAACTCGCATTTCGGCATATAGTCGTCGACGGTCAGGATGTCTTCTGGTGTTGTGTACTCATCCAGTTTGCCATTCACGAACAGCGTCGGTATCTCAATATTACCCAGTAGCTGCTCGTAGTCGGTGTCGTTCATGGAGAGTATTTGTTCAATATGAAAGCAGACCTGTTGAAGCTCTTGATCATCTAACCGTGAGAGATGCCGGTAATTAATATATTTTAGTAAGCGGGGTAAGTATTTGCCCACTTCTTCATTAAGCAGGTTAGCCGCGGTTTTAACATCGCCAATTTGAATATAATGGCGAGCACCATTGATATAGCGCAGCATGCCGTCGTTAAGCTGAGTTGAAAATGAGGCTAGCACTGCTCTTTTAATCGATGAGGGGGATTGCGCCAATGCCATCATGGCGGCATAGCCTCCCCAAGAAACGGAAAGTAACGACGTTGGTTGGTAACGTTCAATCAGAGCTAGGAGGATATTGACTTCATCCTCCTTGGTAATGATGCCACCCACAGGGTTATGTGGTTTTGACTGGCCAGCAAAAGGCAAGTCAAACAGGATAACGTTTAACCCGTCACTCAAATATTTAACACAGTTGGTAAAAGAGGCGGTAGTAGCTAGCGCGCCGTTGACCATAATAATACTTTCAGTATTTTGTGGCTGTTGATAGATTTCTACATGCACGCAATGATTGCCTATCTTAACGAGCTCGGTGTTGGCTTTCATGATGTTTTCCTTGCAGTAATTGGGTCAGTTAATGCGAGTCTAGTGCGTGCATGTCTGCGTAATGGGTTCTGAACCTAATAAGTTCATTAGCTGTCACAAGTGTGCAAGTTTTTTAGTATTTCTTTATTTGTGTTTACCTGATTGTTGAAGGTATAGGCGACTGCGTATGTAGGATATTGCTGACAGCATTTGTAAGAGATTCGCTATATTTATGTAAGAAATGTCTTATAAGTAATTTTTTAATACACAGTTGTTAAGTAATGTGTGGTCAAGTGAGATTGGATTAATTAACATTGTTAAATATGACTGATGGTTTTACGGCGATGAACGATAAGTTCAGCAAAAAGGTGAAAGAGTAAATAGATGAGGGTAACGGGAAAAGGGGGGGGGAATAGAAGAAAGAGGCAACCCCTCACCTATCTCCAGTGAGGGGCATAACGACTTAAATAGCGACTTGATCAGTACGCGACGCAGAAACGTTGGTTGGTGTTATGTGGGTTTTCCAGCTCATCAATCATGGCGATGGCGTAATCCTGCACGGAAATACGGCTGTTGCCTTCGCTATCGGTGAGTAGCGTATCGCCGCCAAGCCGGAAACTACCCGTGCGCTCGCCGGGGAAAATCTCGGCGGCGGGAGAGAGAAACGTCCACGCTTGCGCCGTTTGCCCGCGCAGCGTTTCAAGGGCTGTTTGCGCCCCTTCCGCCGTGGCCCGGTACTCTGCTGGAAAACCCGGTGCATCTAACAAAAGCTTACCCGGCGCTACCTCGAGCGTCGCCGCGCCACCCACTATCAGTAGCCTGGGTACGGAAGCTTGTTGAGTGGCTGACAAAATCGAGTGAAAGCCTTTGAGGTAATAGCCGTAAACATCCTCTTGAGCATGGCCACTAAAGGCGCTGATAACGGCCTTGGCACCGCGTAGCTGCTCTGCAAGTGCATCGGTATTTAACACATCACTTTTAACGGTAGTGAGATTCTCCTGTGGCGCTACCCGTTCAGGCCGAGTCACTAACGCCGTCACGTGATGGCCGCGGGAGAGCGCTTCGGTTAATAGGGCGGATCCAATGAATCCGCTAGCGCCAATCAGTGCAATCTTCATAACAGTTCTCCTTAAGTAGGTTGTCGCTGCATTGTCGGACGCTTTATTGATTTGAAAAATAGCGATTAACGTAATTTACTGTTATCGATTTCATAACAGTAGGGCGATAAATGACCACCGCCAACGAGTTCGATTTAAACGGTTTGCCGATCTTTGTCGCTCTGGTGGAAGCCGGCAGCTTTACCAAGGCAGCGGAGCGGCTAGGCTGCACGAAAACCCGTGTCAGCCTGCAAATTCGGCAGTTGGAAACGCGCCTGGGTGTAACGCTGTTCCTCCGCACCACGCGGCGGGTTCAGCTCACTCAGGCCGGAGAGGCGCTCTACCATCAGTGCCACCCGCTGTTAATAGATCTGCAGGGGGCGCTTGCCAGTACCGTGAGCGACACCCAACAGCTGCACGGCGAGTTGCGTATCACGGCTCCCGAAGATTACGCCGCCGGGGTGTTGAGCGACGCAGTGGTGGCGTTTAGCCGCTTGCACCCTGCGCTGCATATAGAACTACGTAGCGGCGACCAAGTAAGCGATATGGTGCAGGACGGCATCGATTTAGCGTTTCGTCTAGGCTGGCTAAAAGACTCCACGCTACGCGCCCGTCGAATAGGCACTTTTCAACAGCATGTGGTGGCTGCTCCTGATTATCTGAAACGCTACGGCACGCCTTCACACCCCAAGGCGCTGGAAGACCATGCATGGATCGCTTTTACGCCGTTAAAAGCGCCGTTAACCTGGACTTTCCAGCGACGCGATGAGCGGTATGAGGTGCAAATGAGCGCAGGGTTGGCAGCCAACTCAACGGTGAGCTTAGTCGCACTGATGGTCGCTGGCGGCGGTCTCTCCGTATTGCCGGATATGACCGCGGCGCCAGAGATCGCGGCTGGGCGTTTAGTGCGAGTACTTGAAGAGTGGACACTGCCGGAAGGCGGCGCCTATGCAGTCTATCCGCCGGGGCGGCACATAACCGCCAAAGCGCGCGCATTTATGACCTTTTTTGACGCCTGGTTACAAGAAGAGCCTTAACGGGGTGCTGCATTTAATTCGCTGTCACTGTCATAAGTTAGGTTGGTTTCCCAGCTTTCGCTGCTAACGGCTATCGCTGCATGAATACCGGCGGTATCGCCTGCTTTGAAGGCCGCATAGATAGCTTTATGGTCCTTCAAGGCGGTTTCCGGTAGTGAGCGCATAGAGGTTTCCAGTGCGGCTTCGATCAGTTGCAGCAAGGTTTCGCCGACGCGGATGGTCATGGGGTTATGAGTGCTGTGCAGAATGGCGCGATGGAAGGCAATATCGTGCTTGGAGGTTTGAGCACCCGCGCGGATGGCTTCTTCCATGGCGTCGATACTCTGCTGAATACGTTGATGATCCTCTGCCGTTGCCCCGCTCATTGCTTGAAGCGTGTAAGCCGGTTCGAACATACGGCGAAACTCCAGTACATCCCGCGTCATGCCTCGCGCCAGGATCATCCCGAACGCCATCGGGTCGACGAGCGGCGTGCCTGGCTCGCGGCGAATCATGGTGCCTTGACCCCGTTTGACCTCAACGATCCCTATCGCTTGCAGCATCTTGATGGCTTCACGCACGCTGGATTTACCAATGCCCAGGGTGTGAGTGAGCTCCGTTTCCGAGGGCAGGTAATCCCCTGGCTTGAGGTCGCCTCGTATAAGAGCGGTTTTAATACGCTCTAGCAGTTGCAGCGCAACTGAACTGCGATCCATTGAATCTCCAAAAGAGGTTGTACGGGTCGAGCTAATCTCGGGCTGGCGTTTAAAACTCATGAGGGCCTCGCGTGGCTCATCGGTGTTTCCTGCATTTTATCAATGCCCTAAGCCTAGCGGCTTAAGACAGCTGATTGCATATATTTAAAAGACATATTCTTATCTTCCATTGTTTTATGTGACTGCCTTGCTAATGGTTTGTTCTTTAGTCTAGTCTGAAATCAGACATCTGATGTCTGTTGTTTGTGACGCAAAGCATAAAAGATGAGAACCTGAATGACCAAAAAGCACATCGTGGTATTGACCACGGGCGGCACTATTGCCAGCAAGCCCAGTGATTCAGGCCGAAGCCAGTCAGGGGAGCTAAGCGGCGAGCAGCTGCTGGATCAGGTAGCGCTGCCGCAGGGTGTCGACGTCACGTTAGAGGTGATGTCGATCCTGCAGAAACCCAGTAATGCCGTCACTCTCGCCGATCTTGCTGAACTCCATTGCCAGGGGCGGAGAGCATTGTCGCGAGCCGATGTGGACGGTCTGGTGATTACCCACGGTACCGATACCTTGGAAGAGACCGCTTACTTTTTATCGCTCACGCTGCCAGCGGATAAACCTTGTGTCATCACCGGTTCCCAGCGGGCGCCTCACCAGTTAGGTACCGACGCCTTTAAAAATATCTGCGATGCCATCGTGGCGGCGGTTAGCCCCCAACTGGGTCAGCTTGGCTGTGTCGTGGTGTTCAACGAGTCGCTGTTTGCTGCGCGCTATGCCCGCAAGGTGAGCAGTTTCCAGTTGCATGGATTTGACGCCCCCGGCGCTGGTTCTCTGGGGTATATCGACGGGCAAAGGCTCAAGCTTTATCACACGGGAACGGCGATAGCACCCCCCATTGAAGGGTGGGATACCCCGCTGCCGCGTGTCGACCTGCTGCCCGCCTATCTGGATGCTTCGCCCACGCTGTTGAAAGCCTGCGTAGAGAGTGGCGCGAAGGGGGTGGTGATCGATGGCTTAGGCCGGGGCCACGTGCCACCTGGCTGGATGAACGAAATACGAGCATTGGTTAGCACAGGTGTCCCTGTAGCGGTCGTGAGTAGTTGCGCTCAAGGGCCGGTGAACACCAGTTATGAGTTTAGCGGCAGCCTGGCTGATTTGGTCTCGGCTGGGGTGATCGCGCTCAACGATATCAGTGCACGCAAGGCAAGGCTTGCACTTGCCTTGCTGCTGAGTAGTACCCCGCGCGAAGCGCTGGGGGATGCGATGGAACGCTTAATGGCGTGAGCGGCCTTTTAACCTTGCTCAACTGCAGTAACAGGAAACTAAAAAGCAATTCACCATAACTAAATAAGGTGCTGGACATGAAACTAACGCTGACAAAAGCCACCCTTTCTGCGGCTATTGCCGTCGCTTCTCTAAGTGCGGCTCAACTCCATGCGGCCGACTATACCTTCAGCTTCGCCCACGTGTTGATTGAAGAGACACCGAACGGCCAGGCGGCGCTGCGCTTTAAAGAGGAGGTAGAGGAGAAGTCCGATGGTCGTATCGAGATTAACGTACTGCCGGCCGCTCAGGTGGGTGGCGACGTTGAAATCATTGAGCAGATTCAGATGGGCCTGGTCGATATCGGTATCCCGCCAACGGCCACCCTGGGTAACTTTGAACCGCGCATGCAGATTTTGGATCTGCCGTTCTTGATTGCCGATTACGACACCATGGTGGAAACCCTGGATGGTGAAGTGGGTCGCGAAATCCTCGATACCCTGAATGGTCATAACATGTACGGCGTCAACTTCTGGGGAGCGGGCTTCCGCCATATCACCAACAATGATCGCCCGATCGAAACCCCCGAGGATATGGACAGTATCCGCATGCGCACCATGCAGGCGCCGATCATCATCTCCACCTATGAAAACCTGGGCGCTAATGCCACCGCAATGGCCTTCACCGAGGTTTACAACGGCCTGCAGCAAGGCGTGGTGTCGGGGCAGGAAAACCCACTGGCCAACATCTATACCATGCGTTTCCATGAGGTGCAGGATTATCTCTCGCTGACCAATCACGCTTACCACGCCTATGCGGCGGTAATGAACCAGGACTCCTGGGACTCGCTGCCGGAAGATCTGCAGGCGGTGATGCTGGAAGCCTTCGATAACGGCCGAGACGCGTCCCGTGCGCTAACGCTGCAGGACGAAGAGACCATCATGAAAGAGATCAAAGACGAAATTGCGATCAACGAACTCACCCCAGAGCAGCGTGACGCCTTTATTGAAGCCAGCATGCCGGTGCACGAAGAGTATGAAGATATCGTCACCACGGAGTTGCTGCATAAGGTCTATGACGCTGTGGGTATCGAGTATTGATCCACCTGGTCGGCTAAGACCTGGCTCCTCTCTTCTTACCCCTGTCAGGGTGTGGATATCTCATGTTCGAAGCGCTCAACAAATGTCTTGATCGCTTGGAAAGTGTGGCGATGGTCGTTTTCATGTCGATTGCGACCATCCTCACCACCATCCAAGTCGTGTATCGCTACGGCTTTAGCGGTTCGCTATTTTGGGCTGAAGAAGTCGTTATTTACTCCATTATCTGTATGAGTTTTATAGGTGCCAGTATGGGTGTGCGCCATGGCACGCATATTTCGGTGGATGTGCTGAATGCCATTGCCTCGCCCGCTGTGAACCGCTGGCTGCACATGATCGCAGCACTGATCGGTATCGTGTTCGCTGGCTTCATGACCTATTACGGCTTTGTTCTCTATTTCAGCACGTTGGATCGCGGACAGTTAACCGCTGCACTTCGCCTGCCGATGGCATGGTTCTATCTGCCGATTGGCGTTTCCGGTGTGCTGCTGATTCTGCGTTATCTATGGGTCATCAATGAAGTCTGGAAAAAGCCTCCGGTGAGTCTCTCCGAAGAGCTTGTGGCTGAGTCGGATAAGCTCATTTAACCCTGGAGGGCGACCATGATTACTGCATTATTACCGATCTTTTTTGCCGTTCTACTGCTTGGGCTGCCCATCTTTGCTTCTTTGGCATTGGCGGTGTTTCTTGCCATTGAGTTCTTTGGCGCTACCAATCCGGTCATCGTGCCGATGCGCATGTTTACCGGCATGAATAACTTCTCGCTGATGGCGATTCCGTTCTTTATCCTGGCGGCGGAGCTGATGCGGATTGGCGGGCTTTCCGACCGGTTGATCAACCTTGCCAAGGCGCTGGTAGGGTGGGTGCCAGGGGGCTTGGCAGCGGCCACGGTGCTGTCATGTCTCTTCTTCGGGGCCATTTCCGGTTCAAGCCCTGCCACGGTGGTGGCGATTGGTTCGATCATGTTCCCGGCACTTGTCGCTGCTGGCTACGATAAGCGCTTTGCGATTGGTTTGATCGCCACCGCTGGTACCTTGGGGCCGATCGTGCCGCCGAGTATTGCGCTGATTATCTACGGCTCAGTGACCGGTACTTCGGTGGGGCGGCTGTTTGCAGCGGGCCTGCTGCCTGCCATTGTGATTGCCTCGATTCTCATCGCCTACTGCATCGTCTTTAGCAGCATCAAAGGCTATGAGCGCGCCCCTTTCCCCTCGCTGAGGCAAATCTTGGTAGCCTTTAAAGATGCTGCCTGGGGCCTTGGCCTGCCGGTGATTCTGCTGGGGGGCATCTACAGTGGCGTCTTTACCCCGACCGAATCGGCGGCGGTCGCCTGCGTATATGGCCTGTTTGTCGGCATGGCGGTTTATCGCACCATTAACGTAACGGAACTGGTGGGAACACTAAGAAGCTCTGGATTGATTTCCGCGACGCTGCTGCTGATTACCGCAGGTGCCTCTGCTTTCTCTTGGCTGCTCGCCATTACCGGTACGCCTAGCCAACTGGCAGGTGAGGTGCTGTCGTGGACAGACGATCCGTTTCAGGTCATGGCGCTGTTTAATGTCGTGATGATCGTTGCTGGCTTCTTCCTCGATAGCGCCTCGGCCATCATTGTGCTCTCGCCACTGCTGCAACCGATTGCGGCCCAGGTAGGCGTGGACCCGGTGCATTTTGGGGTGATCACGCTGATCAACTTCTCGGTGGGGATGATTACGCCGCCGGTAGGGTTGAACCTGTTTGTCGCTATGTCGATCTCCAAGATGTCGCTGCAGGAAGTGTTCAAGGCCTGTTTGCCGCTGATTGGCTTGATGCTGTTAGCGCTGATCATCATCACCTATATACCGTGGCTGAGTACCTGGCTGCCCTCGTTAATCTATTAACAGCTGGTTTAATGAAGCTAAACAATAAGGACAACGAACCATGAGCAAAACGATTGAACAAGCGGTGGCGGAGCAGGGCCTTACGTTACCGGCGATTCCAAGGCCGCGTGGCATGTTTCTGCCCTGGTCTCAGTTGGGTAGCCAGCTGTTTTTAGCTGGGCAGATTTGTGAGCGTGGGGGTGATGTTCTCTATCCCGGCAAGGTAGGGACTGAGTTCGATCTTGAAACCGGCAAGCTGGCGGCCCAGGCGTGTGCCTTGAATCTACTGGCCTCGCTCAGCGATGCCGTTGATGGCGATTTTTCCCGCGTGGTGCGATGCGTGCGCATGAATGGGTTCGTCAATGTGGCGCCGGGCTTTCACGATGTGCCACTGGTGATCAACGGGGCATCCGAGCTTTTTGTCGCGCTATTTGGCGATGCAGGGCGTCACGCTAGAACCGCCATTGGGGTAGCGACACTACCCGGCAATGCGGCGGTGGAAGTCGAAGCGATTTTTGAAGTGCGTTAAGCACCCACAGAGGTACGTAAAGCATGCAGGATTCACCCATTTTTCTACCGTTGCGTGAGCAGCGCGAGCGGCTGCGGGCGGGCACGCTGACCGCTACCGCGCTGGCCGAAGCGGCAATCGCTGCTTATCAGCAGCGCGGCAAACACGACCACGCCTACCTCACCTGGAACGGTGAGCAGGCACTGGCAATGGCAAAAGCTGCCGATGCGGTGCTTGCCCAGGGTGGTGATGCGGGGGCGCTAATGGGTATGGCGGTATCGATCAAGGATATCTACGCCGTGACGGGGCTGCCGACTTATGCGGGCTCTTCCCAACGCCTGCCGAAGCGCTGGGAGCGCCCCGGCCCGGTGGTGAGCACACTATTGAAACAGCTGCCTTCTGTGATGGGTAAAACCCACTCCGTTGAGTTTGCCTTTGGCGGCTTGGGTACCAATGCCCATTGGGGAGCACCACGCAACCCCTGGGATGCACATCAGCACCGCACGCCTGGCGGCTCAAGCTCCGGGGCGGGTGTTTCACTGGTGGGCGGTACGGCAAGTTTGGCATTAGGCACCGATACCGCCGGTTCAGTGCGTATTCCCGCCTCAATGACCGGCGTAGTCGGCCTGAAAACCACCGCCGGGCGCTGGTCGACCGAGCAGATCGTACCGCTTTCAAGCACGCTGGATACCCCAGGGTTACTGGCGCTGCGGGTCGATGACCTTGCCTTTGCGTTCGATGCGTTGGATGGCGGCCTTAGCGGTCAGGATGATCGAATGCCAGCAACACCGACGCTTGCCGGGTTGACCTTTGGAGTACCAGAAACGTTTTTCTGGGACGACTGCAGTCCAGGTATCGCGGAAACCGTACGCGGTGCCATTAAGCAGCTGGAAGCCGCCGGGGCGCGAATAGTGACCCTCGAGTTGCCCGGCATCGACGAAGCGTACGAACTCTTCAAGCTGGGCGGTGTGGCTGCGCCGGAATTGGCAGCGTTTCTAAACACCGAGCTACCCGAGATGATTGACTCCCTGGATCCTAACGTCGCCGCCCGCGTTAAAGCGGCAGATGACATGCCTGCCTGGGAGTATGTGCGTCGTCGCACGGTGCTGGACTCGCTTGCCGCCTCTGCTGCCGCTCGCATGGCCGATGTAGATGCAGTCCTTACTCCCACGGTAGCGATTACCCCGCCCACTATCGAAAGTCTCGAGCCAGAAGGCGCCTATCCCAAAGCCAACATGCATGCTCTGCGCAACACGGTGATCGCTAATTTCCTAGGCCTGTGTGCCTTAACGCTGCCGGTTGGGAAGGACGCTGCCGGTATGCCCGTTGGCCTGCAAGTGCTGGCCGGGCCGTGGCAAGACGCCAGCCTGCTGGCAATCGGTCAGGCAATTGAAAACGAGCTGGGATCAGGCTTGGAGATTCTTGGTCAACCGCCAGCGATATGAGCGCTGAGGTAGCCTAAGTACTCCCGCCGGTTTGGAGCGTAAAGCCCACATCGTGCTGGCGGCGGTAGACGTTCTTGCCGCTTAGCCGGCGAATGAGTTCTTTGGCGGCTAAGCGGCCCATCTCTTCTCTGGGTGAAAGAATGGTCGTGAGCTGAGGAGTTACATGCTGACCAAGGGGCAGGCCGTTAAACCCGGCAATGGCGATATCCCCTGGCACGCTTAGCCCTTGACGTTGAGCCGCCAGCAGGGCGCCTGCCGCCAGGTCGTCGTTGGCAAAGTGAATGGCTTGGGTATGAGGGTATTGCGCGAGCACTTGGGCCAGTCCTTCAGCGCCCGCCTGTAGGCTGCCCAGGGTATCTAGTTCCAGTAGTGGGGCGTCGATTCCTTTCTCCTTTAGTACCGCTTTATGGCCTTCGTAACGCATGCTGGCGCGATAATCCTGCGAGAGCCGGGCGCCTACATAAACAATCTGGCGGTAGCCTTTTTCGATAAGATGGCCGGCCATGCAGCGGCCTGCCGCCACGTGATCCAGGCCAACGTTAAGATCCATGCCTTTGCCCAGCTCCATCACCTCCATAATGGGGTGATCCCAGTTCGCCAGCAGCGTATGGCACGCCTTGTTATGGCGCAGCCCAGCGGTGACCAGTGCAGAGCATGACCAGCCCAGAAAAGTACGTACCAACTGATACTCGCGGTCTAGATCGTAGTCGGTGTTACCTAGCAGTATCTGGTAGCCCTCGGCTTCCAGCGTCTCCTGCAGCCCCTTGATGACTTCCACAAACACGCTATTGATCAGTGACGGCACGATCACGGCAATCAGCCGTGATCGGGATGAGGCCAGACTACCGGCTACCAAGTTGGGTACGTAGCCCAGTTTCTCTACGGCTTGTAGAACACTCAGGCGTGCACTATCGCTGACCTTATCAGGGTTGTTCAGTGCTCGAGATGCGGTAATCGGTGATACCCCTGCCGCTTGCGCCACTTGGCTGAGCGTGACTTGGTCGGAGCTTCGGCGCTGCCTGGCAGGGCTGGGAGAGGCAGCGTTGGGCGAGTCTTTAGACATTGGTCGCACGTCCCTGATTTTCAGCTTGTCGTAACGCCAACAATAATCTAAAACGAATGGTAGCGCTATCATGACAGCGCTACCATTTAGCTTCTAATTGCACTGCGACGAGAGCAACAAACACAACAACGATCTCAGCAACAGTCTCAACAGCCGTCTCAACAACAAAGAGGTGCCGTTAGGTGAGCCAACACTATAAGCAATCACTTCAAGTAGGTCTTATTGGCCTGGGCGCCATGGGCATGGGTACGGCCACCGCTATGCTCAAGCAGGGCTTTAATGTGACCGGGTGTGATATTTCCGCTGGGGCACGCGATGCCTTCGTGGCAGCAGGGGGGCAAAGCGTAGCCACTCCTGCCGAGCTTGCTCACTGCCATATCGTGTTGGTGGTTGTCGTTAACGGGGCGCAGGTTGAGCAAGTGCTGTTCGGTGAGCAGGGTGTGGTAAGCCACTTGGCTCGAGACAGTCTGATCATACAGTGCGCCACGGTGGCGCCCAGTCAGGCCAAACAGCTTGGTGAGCGTGTGGCGGCAGAGGGCTTGCTGCTGCTGGATGCGCCGATTAGCGGCGGTGCTGCTAAAGCCAAAAGTGGTGAACTATCGGTAATGGCATCCGGGGCAACGGAGGCATTTACCTACGCCGAAGCGGTGCTAAACGCCATGGCTGCCAAGGTTTATCGCCTTGGCGATGCGCCTGGCGTTGGCTCAAGTATGAAACTGGTCAATCAACTGCTGGCAGGTGTGCATATCGCCACCGCTGCTGAGGCCATGGCGCTGGGCATTCGCATGGGGCTCGACCCAGAGGTGATATATGACGTCATTACCCACTCGGCGGGCAACTCCTGGATGTTCGAAAACCGCGTGCCGCATATCCTGAGTGGTGACTACACGCCGCTTTCGGCGGTGGATATCTTCGTCAAAGATCTCAACATTGTGCATCAAACCGGCCGCGAGCTGGCATTGGCAACACCGGTAGCGTCCAGCGCTCTGCAGCAGTTTACCGCTGCCAGCGGTGCAGGTTTTGGTCGCGAAGATGACTCGGCAGTGATTAAAGTCTACCAGCGATTATCGGGCATCGCGTTGCCAGAAGCTGCCAACGACGCCCAGGGAGCCTAATAAAATGGGAATGGGAGCGAACATCGTACTGGGCGCCATTGCCGATGACTTCACTGGAGCGACCGACCTTGCCAATAACCTGGTGCGCGGCGGTATGCGCTGCCTGCAGGTGATTGGCGTGCCTCAGCAAGAGGTCGACCTCACTGATATCGATGCGGTAGTCGTGGCGCTGAAATCGCGTTCCTGCCCGGTAGACGAAGCCGTGGCGGACTCAATGGCTGCCCTTGAGTGGCTTCGCCAGCAGGGCGCCCGGCAGCTGTTCTTCAAGTACTGCTCCACCTTTGATTCCACCGACCAGGGCAATATCGGCCCAGTGGCAGATGCGCTGCTGGATGCTCTGCGGGCGCACCAAACGGTGATGGTTCCCGCCTTCCCGATTAACGGCCGTACGGTCTACCAGGGCCATCTGTTCGTAGGCGACCGCTTGCTCAACGACAGCGGTATGCAGCACCACCCACTGAACCCCATGCAGGACGCGGATCTCGTGCGAGTACTCGCTCGCCAAACGCCGCACCCGGTGGGCTTAGCCAACCGCACGGTGCTGGTTCAAGGCGTAGAGGCGACCCGCACTCACTTAACGATGCTGGCAGGTCAGGGGGTTCGCCACGTGATCTGTGATTCCTTGGACGAACAGGATCTGGATATTCTGGCTGAAGTTACCGTTGCGATGCCCTTAGTTACCGGCGGTTCTGGTCTGGGGCAGGCACTGCCTGCTCAGTACCGCGCACAGGGCTGGCTGGGCACGATCAATGAGCCGGGGCGTTTATCGCCTGCCTCGGGCGGTGCACTGGTGCTCTCCGGCAGCTGTTCCCGTGCCACGCTGGCACAAGTAGCGGATTTTCTGGCCAAGCACCCTGATGGCGGCTTCGCCCTTGATCCCTTGGCGTTGGCTGAAGGAGGACAACAGCAGGAAGAGGCGCTGGCCTTTGCCCGCAAGCGCTTATCTCAAGAGGCGCCGGTACTGCTCTATGCCTCGGCTGATATTGAAAAGGTTAACGCCGCCCAGCAAGCTCTTGGCGTTGCGCATGCGGGTGCGCTGGTGGAAAAAGCATTGAGCCAACTGGCAGTGACGCTGGTTAACGAAGGCGTGGGCCGGTTGCTGGTCGCCGGGGGCGAAACCTCCGGCGCGGTGGTCTCGGCGCTGGGTATTACCACCCTGCGCATCGGCGAGCAGATCGACCCCGGCGTACCCTGGACCCAAGCCCCTCTAGCCGGTCGCAATGCGCCGCTGTCGCTGGCGCTGAAATCTGGCAACTTTGGTGGCGTCGACTTTTTTACTCGGGCGTTTGAGGTGCTGGTATGAGCATCCACTTGCATCGCCATCCCCAGAACAGTTTACGTGAGCAGATCAGCACTCTGGGGAAATCGCTGTTTGACCGCGGCCTGACCATGGGCTCTAGCGGTAATATCAGCGTGCGCCTGGACGATGGCGGCTGGCTGATGACACCCACAAACGCATGCTTGGGGCGGCTGGATCCTGCGCGGATCTCCCATCTGGATAACAGCGGCCAACTGCTGAGTGGCGATAAGCCTACCAAGGAGCAGTTTTTGCATATGGCGATGTACGAGGAGCGCCCGCAGTCCGGCGCGATTGTGCACCTGCACTCCACTCACTCGGTGGCGGTCTCTTGCCTGCCGGGCGTAGATCCCTGCGACTGCATACCACCACTCACTGCCTACTACGTGATGCGGGTGGGGAAACTGCCGCTGGTGCCGTATCACATTCCTGGCGACCCCAAACTGGGCGATGCAGTGCGGGGGTTAGCGGGCAAACACAGCGCGGTATTGCTGGCTAACCACGGCCCGGTGGTGGCGGGTAAAAACCTCGAGGCAGCGATCTACGCCACCGAAGAATTGGAAGAAACCGCCAAGCTCTACCTGCTGCTACGGGGTGAAAACCCGCGAGGGCTAACGCCGGAACAGGTGGCGGAGCTGGAAGCGCGCTTTCCACGGGATTAACGACGTACTTAACAATGACGTACTGAACAACAAGAGCACCACGATGATTCGATTAGCCGCCAACCTCAGCATGCTGTTTAACGAGCACGCCTTTATGGATCGCTTTGCCGCTGCTGCGAAGGCGGGCTTTAAAGGCGTTGAGTACCTGTTCCCGTACGCCTATGCCGCCGATGAGTTAAGAGATGCGCTGAACAAGCACCAACTGGAGCAAGTGCTGTTTAATCTGCCGCCAGGCGATTGGGATGCAGGTGAACGAGGCTTGGCGAGCTTGCCGGGTCGAGAAGGAGAGTTTCGTGACTCGGTGATTGAAGGGCTACGTTACGCTGAAGCGCTCAACTGTCCTCGGGTGCATGCAATGGCGGGCCTGCTACCGGAAGATGCCGATGCCGCGACCCAGGCTGAACACCACGCTACCTATATCCGCAATCTACGCTTTGCTGCGAGTGAAGCGGCCAAGGTTGGTCGGGACATACTGATTGAGCCGATTAATACGCGCGATATGCCCGGCTTTTTTCTCTCTCGCCAGGCCCAGGCCATGGCGGTATTGGAAGAGGTTGGGGCAGAAAATCTAAAGCTACAGTTTGATCTCTACCACTGCCAAATTATGGACGGCAACTTGATTCGCCACCTTGAGCGCCAGTTCAGCGCCATAGGGCATATTCAAGCCGCAGGCGTACCCGGGCGCCACGAACCGGATGTGGGGGAGGTGCATTACCCGGCCATCTTCGAGCGCTTAAACGCGCTGGGCTATAGCGGCTGGATCGGCTGCGAGTATCGCCCCCAGGCCGACACTCGCGCGGGGCTGGGGTGGGGCGAGGTGTGGGGCCTAACCACACACTGATCGGCACTATCTGCTCGACTCCCACTGATCGGCCCCAACTGAATGAACAATAATAACACTACAACAGGATCCTCACGATGCATATTGCCATTACCGGTGCTGCTGGGTTTCTCGGCCAGCGTTTAGTCAAGCAATTGCTTGAACGTGGTGAGCTTCGCCAGCAGCCTATTACGCGCTTGACACTGATTGACCAGATCGAAGCGCCGCAGCCTGCAGCGGGAAGTGTTGCTGTGACATCAGTGGCGCTGGATATTACCCAACCCGACGCACTGGATAGCGTGTTAGAGCAGCGACCTGATGTGATCTACCACCTGGCGGCGGTCGTAAGCTCCGCCGCAGAAGCCGATTTGGAACTCGGTATGCGGGTTAACTTCGATGCCACACGGGCGCTGCTGGAAGGTTGCCGGGAGCAGGAGCTATCCGATACTCGCTTGATTATGGCCAGCTCCGTGGCGGCCTACGGCGGTGAGTTGCCGGAGGTACTGGATGATATGACGGCACTCCATCCGCAAAACTCCTACGGTGCACAAAAAGCCATGTGCGAGCTGCTCATCAACGATTACAGCCGCCGAGGGCTCATTGATGGTTTAGTGCTGCGCCTACCGACGATTGTGATTCGACCCGGCCGCCCTAATGCTGCGGCCTCCAGCTTTGCTTCCAGCATCCTACGTGAGTCGCTCAAGGGCGAAGAGGCGGTTTGCCCGGTGCCTACCGAGCTGCCGATGTTTGTGATGTCACCGGGCAAAGTGGTGGCGGCGCTGATTCATGGTGCGGAAGTGCCGAGCGAAGCCCTGGCCTCTTTTCGCGCCTTTATGCTACCCGGCATTACCGTCACGGTAGCCGATATGCTGGCAGCACTGCGCGATGTGGCCGGCGAGAAAGCGCTTTCGCTGGTACGCCATGAGCCTGACCCGCGCATTGAAGCCATTGTGGCGAGCTGGCCTGCGCGTTTTGAAACCGCGAAAGCCAAGCAGCTTGGTTTTGTGGGCGACGACAACTTTAAACAGATTATTGATGCGTTCGTTACTGAACCGTCGTGAGTTCCGGCCTGCCACCCGAGGTAGGCAAAAGCCTGGGGCGACGCTACCAATAGCGTGTGTCGCTCCACACTCCACCCTCACAACAACATAAAGAGGGCACTTCAATGACTAAGCAACACTCTACAAAGACACCCACAATTACACGCCATGCCCTGGTGGCGGCGATTAGCGGTATTGCTACCGTTGGCATTGCACTACAAGCCCATGCGGCGACGGAAGTGAACCTGGGGCACACCCTTTCTGATAGCTCCCACTACTCAGTGGGTGCAGATGCCTTTAAAGAGGCGCTGGAGCGTTTGTCTGATGGCGAGTTTACGGTGACCGAGCACACTTCGGGGTCGCTGGGCGGCGAGCGGGAGATGATCGAAGGGTTGCAAATCGGCACCGTCGATGTGGTGATTACCTCCACTGGTCCACTAGGTAACTTCGTTCCCGAAACCTATGTGCTCGACCTGCCGTTCCTGTTCGAAAACTACGACCAGGCGCGCTGCGTGCTGGATAGTGAGCTTGGCGACGAACTACTGGAAAAAATGGCTGATCACGATTTGATCGGCCTGGCTTGGACAGAGAATGGCTTCCGCCATCTGACCAATAGCCAGCGAGAAATCGCCACACCCGCAGATGCCGAGGGCCTGCGCGTGCGCACCATGGAGAACGCAGTGCATCAGGAAGCATTCCGCCAAATGGGCGCTCGGCCAACGCCGATGGCCTTCCCGGAGCTGTTTACCGCGCTCCAGCAGGGCACCGTCGATGGCCAGGAGAACCCTATTACCGTCATCGTGGCGACCAACTTCTGGGAAGTGCAGGATTACCTCTCGCTAACCGGACACGTCTATTCGCCGGCCATCGTACTGGGGTCGCCAATTCTGATGGATGGTTTAAGCGATGAAGAGCGTGGTTGGTTTAGGGAAGCTGCTGTCGCATCTGCTGAAGCGACCCGTGAAGAGGTCTCGCGGCTAGAGCGTGAAGGTGTGGCGCTGCTGGAAGAGAACGGTATGACGGTAAAAACCGATATCGATGTTGCTCCTTTCCAGGAAGCGGTACAGCCCGCCTATGAGATATTTACCTCTGAGTACGGCACGGAAATGCTGGATCGTGTTCAGGAAAAAGCCAGCAGTTGCTGAGCGCTTCTCCCTCCTCGGCCTCCGGAAACGCCGGAGGCCGCTTTGGCATGGTGATCTCTTATGCTAGCGGTATTTCTTCGTTTTGAGCATCAGTTAACCCGGCTTGCAATGCTGATTGCAGTGGTGATGCTGGCGATATCGGTAACCCTCAGCTTTTATCAGGTGCTCACCCGCTTTGTGTTTAACGCCCCTTCTACCTGGACGGAAGTCGCCTCCCGCGCTGCCATGATCTGGTGCGTATTTATGGCCGCTGCCGCCACCTTTCGGGGCGGTTACATGATGGCGGTGGAGGTCGTTTATAAAGTGGTACCTGCGCGTTTTCTCACTCTTTTAGAGGTGCTCATTGTGGTGTGCTGCCTGCTGGTGCTTGGGGTGCTGATCCATTACGGCATCCAAATGACGATGCGGGTGAGCAATCAAACCATGTCGGGAATGAATATTTCGATGTCGTGGGCCTATGCGGCGATTCCCACGGGTTCAAGTTTTGCCATTGTGGCTGTTGCGGCTCGGCTTTTAGCGCAGCTCAGTGGACGTGAAAAGGTAGGGCCGGAGAATAGCGAAATTACCCCTGAAAAGGCGTTGGTTGAAGATGGCCATCTCCCTAAAGGAGGGGCGCAGTCATGAATATGGTTATTGGCCTGTCGCTGATCATTCTATTCACCTTCGGCGTGCCGATCGCGATTTCGATTATCCTGGCGTCAATTATCGGCATCGAATTCTTTACTCGCCTGCCGCTGCTGTTGGTGCCGCAGCAGATGTTTATCGGCATCGATAAATTCCCGCTGATGGCGATCCCGTTTTTTATTCTTGCCGGGAATTTGATGGCCGCAGGGGGCATTTCCCAGCGCTTGGTGGACTTAGCCAAATCTATTGTGGGGAAGGTGCAGGGTGGCTTGGCGATGTCCTGTGTGCTGACCTGCATGATGTTTGCGGCGGTGTCAGGCTCCAGTGTGGCCACCACCTTTGCGATTGGCGCCATCTTGATTCCGGCGATGGTAAAACATGGCTACCCTAAGCCCTTGGCTGCCTCCATTCAGGCGTCATCCGCTGAGCTGGGTGTGCTTATCCCCCCGTCGATTCCTCTCATTCTGTATGGCGTGAGTACCGATACGTCCATTGGTCAGCTGTTCCTCGCCGGCATTGGCCCCGGCATATTGATTGGCAGCGCGCTGATACTCTTTCTCTACCTGTTCTGCAAAGTCCGCGGTTACGGCAAGGACGACTATAAAGACAGTACCGGCTTTATGATCTCGGTAAAGCGTGCCTGGGTGGCGATGCTGATGCCGGTGGTCGTGATTGGCGGTATCTATGGCGGGATATTTACCCCGACTGAAGCCTCCGCCGTGGCGGTGTTTTTTGCCCTGATCGTTGGCGGTTTCTACTACCGTGAACTGAAGGTCGATGACCTGTGGCCGATTATGCGCCAGAGCGTTGTCTCAACAGCTGCCGTCATGCTGATTATTGCCGCCGCCTCGCTCTTCAGCTTTCTGCTAAGCCGAACGGGGCTGCCCGCGCAAATTGCCACTCTGGTCACCAACACCATCAATGATCCTCTGATGTTTTTGCTGGTGGTCAATGCATTGCTGTTGGTTGTCGGCATGTTTATCGAAACTTCCGCCGCTATTCTGGTGTTGGCACCGATATTGACGCCCATCGCCATTCAGTTCGGTATCCACCCCGTTCATTTTGGGCTGGTGATGGTGGTTAATCTGGCGCTTGGCATGATTACGCCGCCGCTAGGCGTAAACCTCTTTGCTGCCTGTGCGGTCGCCAAAATATCGATCGATCAAATGCTGCCATGGCTGTTGCGTTTTGTCTTGGTGGTGCTGGCCTGCCTAATGGCGATTACCTATATGCCGTGGATTTCCATGGGGCTGGTGACTGCTTTTTACGGTTAATGTTTTCCTGAATCCTGTCGCTTTTTAGCATTACCCGAACAATGACAATTAAAGGAGTGCGATATGCAAGATGCATTAGTGTTACCGCCTCAGCAGGCGCTGATTGGTGGTGAGTGGGTTGATACGGCCACTACCTTACAAGTAGAAGCACCAGCTTCGTGTGAGCCTTTGGCACGTATAGCACGTAGCCAGGAGGGTGACGTAAAGGCAGCCGTTGAGTCGGCACACCAGGCGTTTTCCGGCCAATTGGGCGAGTGGGCGAGTTGGTCTGCCCGGCAGCGCAGCGAATGGTTGCTACGCTTTGCAAATATTATCGAGGCGCATCACGAGCAACTGGCACAGCTTGAGTGTGCTGATACCGGGAAGCCCATGACTCAAGCCAGAGGCGATATTGGTGCCTGCGCGCGCTACTTTCGCTTCTATGGCGGGGCGGCGGACAAGCTTCACGGTGAAACCATCCCCTTTGAGACCGACTTCGCGGTCATGACCCTGCGTGAGCCCTACGGCGTGTGTGCGCAAATCATTCCCTGGAACTACCCCTCACAGATCTTCGGGCGCTGCGTAGCGGCGGCGCTGGCCGCGGGTAACACCGTTGTACTCAAGCCCGCGGAGGATGCTTGTTTAAGCGTACTGCGTTTAGCGCAACTGGCAGTGGATCATGGCCTTCCGGCGGGTGCACTCAACGTGGTGCCAGGGCTTGGTGCTGAAGCGGGTGCTGCCCTCGCTGCCCACCCAAACATTGATCATCTCTCCTTTACCGGCTCGCCAGAGACCGGCACCTATGTCGCTCAGGCGGCCGCGCAGCATCATGTACCCGTCACCCTGGAACTTGGCGGTAAGTCTCCTCAGTTAGTGTTTGCTGATGCGGATCTTGATGCCGCGCTTCCTGCGGTGGTGCGAGGCATTATCCAGAATGCCGGACAGACCTGCTCTGCAGGCAGCCGTTTGCTGGTGCAGCGGGAGATCGCAGAAAGCGTGGTTGCTAACCTCAGCGAGCGCTTCGCTGCCCTGCGCTGTGATGCCGGCGAAGCGGACGCTGACTGTGGCCCACTGATCAATGCGCGTCAAAAAGCCAAGCTGGAAGCGCGCTTGGCGGCCGCCGAAGCCGACGGTATTCGCGTGGCGGCAAAAGGCCAGTTAGCGGCAAGCGCGCCAAGTGGCGGCCACTTCGTCGTGCCTCAACTACTCACCGATATTCCCGAAGGGCATGAAGTGCTTCAAGAAGAGCTGTTTGGCCCAGTGCTGGTGGTGCAGGTGTTTGAGGACGAAGCGGAAGCTCTGGCGCTGGCTAATGCCACCGATTTTGGACTCTGTGCCGGTATTTGGACGCGCGATGGTGGCCGCCAGCTCCGTTTGGCCAAAGGGATTCGCAGCGGTCAGGTATTCATCAATAACTACGGTGCCGCCGGTGGTGTAGAGCTACCATTTGGTGGTGTTGGCCGTTCCGGGCACGGTCGGGAAAAAGGCTTTGAGGGCCTGCGAAGCTACACACAGATTAAAACTATCGCGATTAAACATTAACGGACGAACCAGCTTTAAGGTGATAACAATGACATCAGTCAGCCAAGTAGGCATCGTCGGCGTGGGCCTCATGGGCCATGGGATTGCGAGTAGCCTGCTACGCGCAGGCCATCAGGTCAGTTTTCTGAACCACTCCGGTAACCAGCCAGCAGATGAGCTATTGGCAGCCGGTGCCATCGCGTTGAATACAGGACGAGAGGTGGCCCAGAGTGCTGAGGTGGTGATTTTATGCGTCACCGGCTCGCCTCAAGTAGAAGCCGTGTTGTTTGAACCCGACGGCGTATTAGCGGGGTTAAAGCCCGGTTGTGTCGTGGTGGATTGCTCCACTGCGCTGCCCAGTTCAACAGAAAAGGTCGCTGCCAGAGTCACAGAGGCTGGCGGGCGCTTTATGGATGCCGCCATGACGCGCACCCCCAAAGAAGCGGCTGAAGGGCGGCTCAACTTGATTGTCGGTGCGCCGAAGGCACTGTTCGATGAAACGCTGCCTCTGCTGCAGGGCTTTGCCGAAAATATTGCCCATGCGGGCGATGTGGGCGCGGGGCATACCCTTAAACTGCTGCATAATTTTGTTTCGCTTGGGTTTTCTGCGGTATTGGCGGAGGCCACTGTCGCTTCACGTAAAGCAGGCATCAGCGATACCGCCTTGCTTGAAGTGCTTGGCGCAGGTGGTGGCGGTGGGGTAGTACTCGAGCGGCTGCGCCCCTATATCGCTGATAATGACCCTTCAGGCTTTAAGTTTAGCGTTGCCAATGCCAGCAAGGATCTTGGTTATTACCACACGATGACCGAAGACCTTGCCGTGGAGGGAGGTATCGCTGAAGCCGTCCGCAACCTGTATAAATCGGTAGAGGATCAAAGCCTGCCAATACCCGCACTAATCGGTGTGCTTGAGCAGCGTTAAGGTAGAGGGTGACTCAACCGTTATTATCTCTACAGGGCGTCCCATACGCCGCCAAAAACACATCCACGGCGCTACTGACCTGATGATGCAGCTCTTCATCGCTGGGGAGGTGGCGAATGCCCATGCGGACTTCTGTGACCAACATGCCTTGCCACATACTGCACAGGTGGCTGGCGGCAAGCGTGGGTGTGCCAAGCGTTAAATGCCCGGTTTGGGCTAGTCCCTCCAATTTCTCCTGCAGCCACTGCTTAGTGGCCCAAGGGCCTGCCTCAAAAAAAGCCTGTAGCAGCTCAGGGTGCTGCTCTCCCTGAGTGTTCATCACCCGCTCAACCGCCAAGACATGGGGTTCCAACAAAAAGTGCACTAAGCTCATGCCGACTTCGATCAATGATTGGCGAACCCCCTCGTGGGTGTCGGGCAGTTTATCTAATCCCCTGCGGATGATTTCGGTTTCGCGACGTATCACACTGCCAAACAGTGCCTCTTTGGTCACAAAGTGGCCGTAGACTGTGACTTTGGAAACCCCCGCTTCCCGGGCAACGGCTTCCATCGTTACCCCCTCTAAACCGTGGCGAAAAAACAGACACGTCGCCGCATCCATCATGGCATCCCGTTTAGCCATATCCTTGGGTCGTCCAGCGCGGCGCTTTGGTTCAGGCGATGTATGTTGGGGCTCTGTCATTCGGTGCAATCCGGGCTATTGAGTAAATAAATATTGAACGTGAGCGTACAAATATTATAGTGAACGGTATCGTTCAAGAATAAACCATTTCGAGGCGAACATGGGCACTCCTCTAAAAACTTCCTGGAACCACCGGTTTCGCGGCACGCTGGCGGCGCTGTTGATGGTAGGTGGCACACTGGCGACGGTGTTTTCTCTCTCCAGTCAGCACAGCAGTGCTCAACAGACCCGCCAGCAAGGCGCTGATAACGCCCTGTTACAGGTGTCGACCAAGGCCCTGGAGCAAGCCGAGCAACTGCAACGCGATGTGCGCTTAACCGGACGTGTGGTGGCGCGCCAGTCGGTATCGCTGGCGTTCGAACCCGCGGGGCGGGTCAGTGCTGTGTCAGCAGACAGAGGCGATGCTGTTGAACAGGGGGATGTGCTTGCCACGCTGGATACCCGTCGATTGGAAAGCCGCTTAGCAGAGGTAGCTGCACGCAGTGAAGAAGCCCGTGCCAGCCTCGCCCTGGCTCAGCGCCAGGAGGAGCGTGAAGCGCAGCTAAACCAGAATAACTTTGCCAGCCGCACGGCGCTGGATCAGGCCCGGACAGATCGACTGACCCTCCAGGCTCGCCTGGCGGCGCTGGCAGCCGAGCGCGATAGCCTTACCGCCGATTTGGATGACAGCACGTTAAAAGCGCCCTTCGGCGGACGAGTGATCGAGCGCCATGTCAGTGTCGGCAGCTTGGTGAGTAGCGGCACTACCGCTTTCGATCTTATCGATGTCGAGCAGTTAGAAGCGCATCTTGGCCTACCCGCAGCGCTGGCCGCGACGTTTACGCCAGGTGAAGCCGTTGAGCTGATGGTGAATGGTGAGGAAGTCAGCGGTAAGGTACGTGCTCGGCTCCCCCAGGTTGATAGCGACAGTCGCACCCAGACGCTGGTGGTGTCGCTGGAAACCCCAGACCATGCCGTGCCCGGCGATCTGGCAGAGCTGCGCTACAAGATCACAGAGCCCGCAAACGGATACTGGGTGCCGTTGGATTCCCTGCAAGCCGCCGACCGTGGCCTGTGGAACGTATTGGTGGCCGAGCCGTTAGAGAACGATCACTACCGTGTGGCCCAGGCCAGCGTGGAGCTATTGCATAGCGAAGGAGACCAGGCCTTTGTACGCGGCACGCTGGCGTCGGGCATGCGGCTGATTACCGGTGGCACCCACCGTGTAACGCCAGGTCAGCAGGTCACGCTAAGCGAGGAAGTGGCCTATGAAGCGCCTTGAGTGGTTATTTAACCGTCGACTGTTAGCGCTAGCCCTGGGCCTTCTCGTTGTCGCCGGGCTGTCGGCCATTCAAACGCTGCCACGCGCGGAAGACCCCCATTTGGTGGCGCGCATGGCCACCGTGCTTGCGCCTTTTCCTGGCGCCACCCCCGAGCAGGTCGAAGCTTTAGTGGCGCGTCCCATTGAGGATGAGCTACGCACCATCGCTGAGATTAACGTGCTGGAATCCACCTCACGCCAGGGCATTGCGGTGATTAGCCTTGAGCTTGAGGATGCCGTGACCAATGTAACGCCGGTGTGGAGCCGCGTGCGCGACAAGCTGGCCGATGTCGCCCCTACCCTGCCTGACGGCGTGCAAACGCCGGAACTGCTGGATGATCGGGGCTACGCATTTAGCATCGTGGCCGCATTGCGCTGGACACTGGATACCCCGCCCAATCCCCAACTGATGGAGCGCTACGCCGAGCGTTTGGAAGCAGCGTTTAGAAACGTCCCTGGCACAGAGTATACCCACCGCTTTGGCGTGGCGGGGGAGCAGGTTGAGGTGAGGGTTAACCCGCTTGAACTGAACGCCTTGGGGCTCTCCGTCGGGCAATTAGCGGCCACTATTGAGGCAAGCGATGGACGACGTACCGCTGGTGAAGTGGTCACCGACGGCCACCGGCTGACAGTGGGGCTAAGCGGTGAGTTTGATGCGCTCGATAGGCTACGCGAGATAGAAGTGACGACTCGGCAGGGGCACACCGTAAGACTTGGCGAGTTGGCTGAGCTACGCCGGGGCGTGCAAGACCCGCCCGCCGCAGTGGCACTGCTTAACGGCGAACGAGCGGTGTATGTCGGCGCACGCATGGCGCCCGGCCAGCGAATTGATAGCTGGGTGGAAAAAGCACAAGAGCAGTTGGCGGTGTTCGCCGATGAGCTGCCTGTCGGTATCGCGGTTGAAGAGGTTTTCGAACAGGCCAGTTACACCAACCAGCGTTTAAGTGACGTGGCTGGCAGTCTGCTGATGGGGTTAGCGCTGGTGGTAGCGATCCTGTTCATCACCATGGGCTGGCGCTCGGCGGTGACGGTGGGGTTGGCGATCCCCGCCACGGCTCTGCTCACCCTGGCGTTCTTCAAGCCGCTGGGTATCGATATTCACCAGATGAGCATTACCGGTATTATCGTGGCGCTGGGGCTGATGGTCGACAATGCCATTGTGATGACCAACGCCCTGCGCGAGCGCTTTTTGAAAGGTGATTCAGCGCTTGCCGCTACCCGGGACACATTACGCCACTTAGCGGTGCCGCTGCTGGCCAGCACCTTAACCACCATATTGGCGTTTATGCCGATTGTGTTGATGCCAGGCCCTGCGGGGGAGTTCGTGGGGCCCCTGGCCATGGCGGTGATGGTCGCACTGGTAAGTTCTTATCTGGTTTCGCTGCTGCTGGTGCCTGCGCTGTCACCCATGCTGTTAGCCAGGGTCGCTGATAAACCTCCAACGCCTCGAAATAACGGCGTCAGTGGGATGCTCAAGCGCGGCTTCCGCCGTACGGTACGCAGCGCGCTGCGTCACCCCTGGGCCGCCATGATCATCACCCTGTGTGTGCCCGTGGGTGGCATGGCGTTGATGCCCACGCTGGACGTGGCGTTTTTTCCTCCCGCAGACCGCGACCAGTTTCACATCGAGGTGCGCCTGCCCCCCGCCAGCAGTATGGCCAACACCGAAGCACTGGCCCATGAAGTCGATGCCATGATTCGTGAGCTGCCGGGCATCACCCGCGTCTCGGCGTTTGTCGGTGAAAGCGCACCAATGATGTACTACAACGTGCTTACCAATGAGGATAACAACCCGGCATTTTTGCACCTAATCGTGGACACAGCGTCTTTACAAATCACTAATGAACGGGTGCCCGCCTTACAGCAGGCGCTTGATCGGCATTTCCCCCAGGCCCAAAGCGTAGTGCGCAAGTATGAGCAGGGGCCGCCGTTTAAAGCCCCGATTGAGCTACGTGTCTATGGTGATGATCTATCAGTGCTGTCATCGCTGGGACTTGAGCTAGCGGGCTTAATGCATCAACTGCCTCAGGTGACCCATGTGCGCGCTGGCATGCAGCGTGATTTGCCCAGGTTAACCCTGGATATCGACCACACCGCACTGAGTGATGCGGGGCTAGCGCCGCAGCGGCTAGCGGAACAAGTAGGGGCCGCGCTCTCGGGGCAATCGGCAGGCATGTTGCTGGAGGACACCCAGCAACTACCGGTGCGGGTGCGCTACGCCGATGAGTGGCGCACTAACGCCGAACAGCTGGCGGCGCTGCGCCTGGTCAGCGATCAAGTAGCTGAGGGACTGCCACTGGCGGCGGTGGCAGAGGTGTCACTCACGCCTGCCTGGAGCGTGATTACCCGCCGTAACGCTGAACGGATGCAGTTGGTACAAGGGTACCTGGTGGCCGACGCTCTTCCGGCGGTCTCCATGGCTCAGTTGGATGCCAAGCTTCAGGCAGCGTTGGCGTCGGGGGCGTTTCAATTGCCCCCTGGTTACCGAATCGAAACCGGTGGTGAAGCCGCCGAGCGAGATGATGCCGTGGGCAAGTTGCTTGCCTCGGTGGTGCTGCTGGTCATAGCCATGGTGGCCACCGTGGTATTGGCATTTAACTCCTTTCGGCGGGCCGCCATCGTGTTTATTGCCGGCGCCCAGGCGATGGGCATGGGCATTGTGGCGCTGCTACTAAGCGGGCATGCGTTTGGCTTTGTGATTATCGTCGGCATTATGGGGCTGGTAGGGGTAGCGATTAATGCCACTATTATCATTATTGCTGCCTTTGATGACGATGAAGCCGCCCGCCGAGGCGATATCGATGCCATGCTGGCGGTGATCAGTGGCCCCACCAGTCGGCATATTGTTTCGACCACGGTCACTACCTTTGCAGGCTTAATTCCGCTGATGTTGGCTACCGGTGGGCTATGGCCACCATTCGCGCAAACCGTTGGTTTTGGACTGCTCTTAGCGACGCTAGTGTCGTTTTTCTTTACCCCTGCGCTTTATCGGCTGTGGGTATCGAGATCGGCTGACGTTGAGCCTCATGACCGCACGACTATTTTACAAGGATGAGTAAAATAGAATGTATCAACAATCGGTCAAAAGCGTAATGAAGCGAGTGGATAACGCCCTTTATCTAGTCAAAGAGCAAGGGCGGTATCGCGTTTCAACGGGTGGCCTATTAAAATCGGCGCAGCAGGCTTAAGCCGGGTCGCGATCAACCGCAAACGCTGACCATGCCTGACGAACGGTCATAATTTCCAAGCGATTGATGTTGATATGGGCGGGCAGCGTGGCCAAGTAGTAAAGCTGCTCGGCGATATCTTCTGCTTGAAGTGGCGTCGTACCCCGGTAAAGTGCATCCGAAGCGGCCTGGTCGCCTTTAGTTCTGACCAGCGTGAACTCGGTTTCTGCCATGCCGGGCGCCAGGTCAGTGACTCGCACGCCAGTACCTAACAGATCGCAGCGTAGGTTGTAGCTGAACTGCTGAACAAAGGCTTTCGACGCGCCATACACATGCCCGCCTGGATAGGGCCACTGTCCCGCTACGGAACCGAGATTGAGAATACTCGCGCCTTTACCGGTTTTCAGCAGCAGCGGCAGCGCCGCGTGTGTCACATTGACCAACCCCGTGATATTGGTGTCGATCATGGTGTGCCAATCCTCCAGCGCCACCTTTTGCGCCGGTTCCGGTGCCAGGGCTAACCCCGCATTATTGATTAAACACGTCAGCGGCAGAAACGTTTCCGGTAAGTTGCTAATGGCGTCAGTCACCGCGTCACTATCGCGGACATCCAGCGCCAGCGTTAGCACGGGAACCTGCTTGGAAAGCTCCTCTTCAAGTGCTTTGAGGCGCTCTACGCGTCGCCCGGTTAAAATCAATGACCAGCCCGCTTTGGCAAAGCGCTGGGCAGCCGCTTTACCAAACCCTGACGTCGCTCCGGTAATAAGTACGCTAGGCATTGCAATCTCTCCACGTTATTTAAATGATTAAAAGGCGATGGGGCGAGTTCTGACATCACTGTAAGCAACGCTGGTTCAAGCCTTTAGAGCCAGTTCGTGCCCGTTACTGTGACATCACTCGTCTGTCCCTCTGGTATGTAACGACTGGCCCTACAGCCTAAACGGTTGACTCACTAGGCTGGCAAGCACGCTATTTCTTAACGGATTACTTAAGGTGCTTGCTATGAATACCAATATTGCCGCTTCACATCCACCCGAAAGCGGTGTGGATAATACTTATGTACACACCTTAGATCGCCAGTATGTGTTCCACTCCTGGGCACAGCAAGGCAGTTTAGACCCCATGGTGATTGCAGGGGCTGAAGGGTGTCGCGTATGGGACTATGTGGGGCGCTCGTATCTGGATTTTAGTAGCCAGTTAGTCAATACCAATATCGGCCATCAGCACCCCAAAGTGGTGAGCGCGATTCAAGCCCAGGCCGCGAGCCTATGTACCATTGCCCCCGCCCATGCCAACTTGGCTAGGGGCGAAGCGGCCAAGCGCATTATCGCCAAAGCGCCCGCTGGGTTTAGTAAGGTGTTTTTCACCAATGCGGGCGCGGATGCCAATGAAAATGCCATTCGTATGGCGCGTCTTTATACCGGGCGAAGCAAAATACTATCCGCCTACCGCTCCTATCACGGCAACACCGGTTCAGCGATTGCTGCCACCGGTGATTGGCGGCGGGTGCCCAATGAGTATGCCAGCGGCCATGTGCACTTCTTCAACCCTTACCTTTATCGCAGTGAGTTTTGGGCGCGCAATGAAGAGGAGGAGTGTGAGCGGGCGTTGCAACACCTGCGCCGGGTAATTGAGTGCGAAGGTGCTAATGCGGTCGCGGCCATCCTGCTGGAAACCATTCCCGGTACGGCTGGCGTACTGTTACCTCCGAAGGCGTATCTTCAGGGCGTTAGAAAACTCGCCGATGAGTTCGGTATTGTACTGATTCTAGATGAAGTGATGGCTGGCTTTGGTCGCACAGGGCGCTGGTTCGCTTTTGAACACTACGACATGGCGCCGGACTTAATCGTCTTCGCCAAAGGGGTGAACTCGGGCTATGTGCCTGCCGGGGGCGTGATTATCTCTGAATCCATCTCACGCTATTTCGATGACCACTTCTTTGTCGGCGGTCTGACGTATTCCGGCCACCCGCTGGCAATGGCGGCGATAGTCGCGACCCTGGATGCGATGGAAGCAGAGGGCGTGGTTAAAAACGCTGACGCGGTGGGTAATGGCCCGTTAGCCGCAGGGTTGCAACAGCTTGCCGAGCGATACGCCATCATTGGAGATTGGCGGGGCGTTGGAGTGTTTCACGCTTTAGAGCTCGTCAGCGACCCGGTTTACAAAACACCACTGCCAGGGGCGGCAGTGTTGCAACTCAAGCAGCAATTAATGGAAAACGGACTGCTGGTCTTTACCGTTGAGAACCGCATCCATGTGGTTCCGCCGTGTATCGTAACGGCCGCTGAAGTAGAGGAGGGTTTAGCCATCTTGGATCGCGTGTTGAAAAACTATACGGCATCACGCTAGATTGGTTTTTAAATGCCCGTTTTAAGTGCCCGTTGTTAAAGTACTCAGGGCGTTATCGTAGGCGAGGCCCAGGCGCTGTATGCCTGGGTCGATACGCTCCCTCTCGATGGCGCCAAACCCTAGCCGGAAAAAGCGCCGCGGCGGGGCGGCATCGAAGAAGTGCTGGAAGCCGGGTTCAATGAGCACACCCCGCTGGGCGGCATGCCAGGCTAGCCGCTGAGTGTCGATGCCCGCATCCGCTTCCATCCAGAAGGCGCTGGAACGACTGCTGCTGTGGCTGAGGCAGCCGGGCAATGCCTGATCAATAGCGAGCCGCATCGTGTCGCGCCGCCGGTCGATCTCCTCCACATGGAGCTTGAGGTAGCGTTCGTAATAGCCTTGTGAAATAAACTGTGCCAGCTGGTGCTGTAACGCGGCGGGTGGGTGACGGTACATCATGCGGCGCAGCGCTCGCAGCTCGTCAATCACTTCAGCATCGGCCACGACATAACCCATGCGCAGCCCAGGCGAGAGCGCTTTGGATAAGCTGCCCATGTAGATAATTCGCGCGCTCTGCGCACTGGCTTTGAGGGCTGGCAGTGCGAACTGGTCGCCATGAATCTCGGCGTCGTAGTCATCCTCAATCACGATTTGGTCGCGATGGGGTAGCTGGGCCAGCAAAGTCTCGCGTCGCTCGCGGCTCATGGTGACGCCCGTGGGCACCTGATGACTGGGCATGACGTACAGATAGTCACACTGCTGAGACCCCTCAAGACGCATGCCTTCCGTATCCACGGTTTGCAACTGCAGACTGGCTCGGCGCTGAGCAAACACATTCATTGCCTCGCGGTAACCGGGAGATTCCAGGGCCACTCGGGTGCCCCGATGGCAGAGCAACTGGGCAATCAAATAGAGTGCATTTTGCGTTCCCATGGTGATCAGAATTTCTTCTGAGCGAGCAAAAATTCCCCGGCGCGGCAAAATACGTTTGCGCAATTGCTCAATCAGAAGCGGGTCGTCCTGGTCAATACGGTCGCGCAGCCAGGGTTTATCGCGTTGCGAACTTAATAAGCGCCGAGAAACATCTCGCCACTGGGCTAACGGAAAAAGTCGCGTATCTAACTGGCCGTAAATAAACGGGTAGGCATATTCCGACCAATTGCCGGGCTTGAGGATTCCTTGGTAGTTAGTAGGGCGCTGAGCAATGCGTTTGTGCCAGTTTGGTGCGCTTATTGCGCCGTTATTGGTTTCGGTTAACGCTGTTAGTGATGAACTAAGCGTTGATTGAGGGTCGCTATAATCAGGGTGTAAATAGTAGCCGCTACGAGGGCGACTTATTAAATAGCCATCCTCGACCAGCTTTTCGTAAACAATCGCCACCGTATTACGCGAAATACCCAGCTGTTGTGAAAGCTTGCGGCAGGAGGGCAGCGCGTCCTCGCTGGGTAAACTGCCCATACGAATCGCTTCCAGCAGCGTTTTGCGTAGTTGTTCTTGAAGGCAGGCGCCAGCGTTAGGGTCGACCTCAAGACACAGCGATGTCATGCACATCTCCTCTTCAAAACCCTGGCCGTCTAGCCCATTCACTCAAGCATCTCTCCTTAAACAAAAGCATCTTTCGTGCCAGTTCTGTTGTCGGCAGCGGCTATCGGTAACTGTCCTTTTAATTTGCGCTAACTGGCTCTAATCGCAGAGAGGATAAAAATCTAGGGTGAAGTCAGCTTCTGCATATCGCCCAACTGTTTGCAGACCCGCTGCAAACGCAAAGGCGAGCGATGTTTTGACTGCTTTTTCTAAAACGTATTTTTTAAAAGCGTATTTTTGAAAACCTAGGGGATATCAGACGATGAAAAAAGTAACTGCCTTAGCCTCCGCAATAAGCATCGGCGCACTTGCTTTAAGTGCGTCACTGACCGTTTCCGCTGCGGATTTAGATGAAATAGAGAGCCGTGGCTATATGAGCGTGGCCACCGAAGATAACTACGCGCCGTTTAACTTTATGAGTGGCAGCGACCCCGATGGATTTATCAAAGACATCTTGATTGAGCTTGAGGAGTACGCTGACTTTGAAGTCCGCCAGGATATTTTGCCTTGGACGGGGCTTTTGGCCTCGGTTTCATCGGGCCAATACGACATGGCACTTACCGGCGCGTCGGTGACCGACGAACGCCTGCGGGTGTTTAACTACGCGCCGCCGTTTGCATCGGCACAGCACTTTTACATTAAGCGGGCAGGTGATGACCGTATCAACAGCATTGAAGACTTAAGTGGTATGACGCTGGGTGTTCAGGCGGGCAGTGCACTGCTATCGCGCCTGCCAGAGTTGGAGGTCATGCTGGAAGAGAGTGGTGGCGAGCTGGGCGACGTAATGCAGTATGAGGCCTATCCAGAAATCTACGCTGACCTGGCCAACGGTCGTGTCGATTACGTGATTAACTCCATCGTGCCGGTTAATGACCTGATCAGTGAACGCCCTGACGTATTTGAAGCCGGTCAAGCGGTCTCCGGTCCTGGCTATGTTGCCTGGCCGATGCCTAAAGACAGCCCACAACTGCTGGCCTATATCACCGACTTTATGAGCCACCTGCGTGATTCTGGCCGCCTGGCCGAGCTGCAGGAAAAGTGGTTTGGCGAGTCCTTTGATGACCTGCCGACAACCCCTATCACCTCAGTGGAAGAGTTCCACGAAATGGCCGGTATGTAAGCCATCACATTCGCCTGCCGCCCAGGCTGGGCGGCGGTTTTCTTATCGCGAATTAGGGGGTGAGCATGGACAGTAGCGCATGGGGGCTTCTCATCCAGGGCGCCTGGACAACGCTTTGGATATCCGGCATCTCCATTGCCATCGGTGTGGTAATGGGGCTTTTGATTGCATTGCTTAGGGTGGCCAAAATTCCCGTTTTGCATCAATTGCTAGGCGTCTACATTAGCTTGGCGCGGGCAACGCCGCTGGTGACGCTGGTGCTGTTTATCTTCTTAACCGCGCCGACCATGGGCGTTAACCTCAACCGCAATGTGGCCGGTATTATCGCGTTAACCCTCAATACCACTGCTTTTAACGCTGAAATCTGGCGCTCTGCCTTTAACAACTTCTCCAAAGAGCAGCGTGAAGCGGCCCTGGCCATCGGTATGACACCGTGGGTCTATTTCCGCCGTATTATGCTGCCACAAATCACCATTACCAGCCTGCCGGGCTTGGTGAATGAAATGTCATTTCTGATTAAAGGCAGCCCCGCTATTGCGGTCATCGGCGTCGTCGACCTGACCCGTGTGACCAACCGTATTTCGGCGGTGACCTACGACCCACTGCCACCCATTTTAGCGGCTGCGGCGCTGTATATGCTGATTATCAGTCTGTTGGTGTGGTTTCAACGTGTGGCTGAGCGTAAAGCCAGCCGGCTGGCCGTTTAAGGTGGTCGTTTTAGGGAGTCTCTATGAGCAACTGGGAAATTCTTTGGTCATCTTACGATGTGTTTTTAAGTGGTTTTTATAACACCTTAAAGCTATTTGGTTTATCCGCTGTCTTGGCTTTTTTAATGGGCAGCGCCATGGTGTTTTTATTGGAGGGTTCCCGCCCACGGTTAAAGGTTCCGCTGCGGATTTTTATCGATGGCATGCGTATGCTGCCATTTTTGATCCTGGCCTACCTGCTGTATTACGGCTTACCTAGTGCAGGCATCCGCATGAGTGCCTGGACGGCCGGGATTATCGCCCTGGTGATCTACCATGGCGCATACTTCGCGGAGATTCTGCGCGGCTGCCGCGCTACCTTCGCCCAAGGGCAGGTAGAGGCAGCAATCGCCCAAGGGTTCTCGCAGCCCCAAATGTTTATGCGCATTATCTTGCCGCAGCTGATTTTGAAAACCCGCGGCTTATTGGGTAATCAGTTGATTATCCTACTCAAAGACACCGCCTTTCTGGTGATCATCACCGTGCGCGAACTCACCGCGGCGGCGAGCAGCCTGTCGAGCACCTACTTCATTCCCATGGAAGCGTTCATCGTGGTGATCGGCTTCTACTGGCTGATCAGTATTGGTTTAGAACTATTTATCAAAATGATTGGCCGTTTTGGCGCCAAGCGAGGATTCGAAAATGCCTGAGACCGCCGCTGTTAGTATTCGTAACCTTTCCAAAAGCTTCGATGGCACCGAAGTGCTGCGGGATGTATCGCTGGAAGTTCAGCCCGGCGAAGTGGTGAGTATTTTGGGCTCATCGGGTTCGGGTAAATCTACCCTGCTACGCTGCATTAACTGGCTTGAGCAACCCGACCGGGGCGACATCCGTATTGCTGGTGATCGCATTGGCGTGAGTGACACTGGAAAACACATGTCGCGCCGTGAGCTGGCAGGCATGCGCGCGCGCTTGGGCATGGTGTTCCAAGGCTTTAACCTCTGGCCTCATTTAAGCGTGCTGCGCAATGTCACCGAGGCGCCTATTCATGTTCAGGGGCTAAGCAAAACCGAGGCTGACGCGCGGGCCATGGCGCTGCTCGAAAAAGTCGGCATGGCCGACAAGCGTGAACAATATCCCTACACACTCTCTGGTGGTCAGAAACAGCGGGTAGCGATTGCGCGGGCACTCGCCATGCAGCCTAAGGTGATGCTGTTCGATGAGCCCACTTCAGCCCTCGACCCCGAGCTGGTGGGGGAAGTGCTTGGGGTGATCAAAGACCTCTCCAAAGAAGGCTACACCATGGTGCTGGTGACCCACGAAATGGAGTTTGCCCGGGCAGTCTCCGATCAAGTGGTCTTTCTCGACAAAGGCATCATCATTGAAAAATCCCACCCCAGCGAGTTCTTTGAGAACCCTAAAACCGACCGAGTACGGCGCTTTCTGGAACTTGAAGCGCCTGCGGTGTGAGCACACTGAATCTGGCGCTGGCTAGATCATTACCCCAACTGCCTGCGCCAGCGGTTCTCTATGGTATCCAGCTCTGCCGGGCCGTAGTGCGCATGATCATGCGGCCCGTAGTAGGCCCATAATTGATCGCCATAATCGAAGTGCCACCACTCGCTGGGCAGGTTGGTGAAGCCTTGTTGTTGCAGGGTGTGATAGAGCAGGCGGCGGTTATCCCGCGCCTTATGTTGCTGCGGGGTAAGCATTTCCAGCTTTTCGAAATAGTCGCTATGGGAGGCGGGAAGCGCCTCGTCAAACAGGGTGCCCATATCCAGTGGCAGGCCATCGGCATCACAAAGCGTGACATCGACGGCGCCGCCGGTGAGGTGCGGGCTGGGGGCTAAAGGGTCGCGACTGGGTACCGATACGAACTCTCTTGTACGCTCCAATAGCTCCGCTTCGCTGAGGTCTGGATGGTGGTGGTGGATGGCTTCATGCAGGGTATCAAACAAGTACTGCTGCACCCGCCATGGCCGCCAGCCATCCAGTACGATCAACCCGATGCCCTCGGGTAAGCTACGTGCCGCAGCGAGCAGCGCCCGATAAACCCCCTCACGAACGAAACACTCCGGCACCGCACCCGGAATACCCAGCCGAGCATAGGCGGGGAACACGCTGACCGGTGCCGGGGCGAGGCTCATCGGTACCAAGCGCTCGCCGTTATCTTCAATAGGCGCGCGGCGCAGCTGTTCCCAGCAGGGAGCTGAATGGCTGGGTATAGGCGGCAAGGCCTTCAATAGTGTGCTCAAAGGCATTATGTTATCCAAGCAGAGTGTTATCCAAGCTGGTTATTAAAACTAGTTGTCAAAACTGAGTAGGCAGCCACAGCGTCAGCGATGGAAAAAGGATTAATAGAATAAGCACCGCAATCGCCGTCAGCACAAAGGGCCAAATGGTTCTAAATAGCGACACTATCTCAAGCCGACTAACCGCGGCGGCCACGAACACACAGGCGCCCAGCGGTGGCGTGATCAATGCAATGGTAATGTTCAGTGTGATGATGACGCCCAGATGAATGGGGTCTATACCCGCCATCATAGCCACCGGCGCAAAGATCGGCGTCAGTAGCATCAATGCCGACACCTCCTCCATAAACATGCCCGTGATGAAGGTGATTGCACTAAGCAGTAATAAAATAACCACGCTATTGTCCACGTAGGGTGATAGCAGGGATACAAACTGCGCAGGTACTTGCGCATAGGAGAGCAGCCAGCTAATCGTCGCCGAGGCCGCCATGATGAGAAAAATCGCCGAGGTTAAGCGTGCCGTATCAAGGATGGCTTGCCAGCACTCTTTAAAGCGTAACCCTCCCAGCACAAAGCCACATAAGGCCACATACAGCGCTGTCAACGCGCCCGATTCTGTAGGCGTCACAAAGCCCAGCACGATGCCAGCAACAATAATAAAGGGAGCGATAAGCGCGGGCAGAGCGGCCGCGAAGGCTATGCCAAGTTGGCCGATTGAGGGCAACTGGCCACTTTTGGGTAATCGGTGGCGCCAGGCATACCAGGCGTTCATGCCCATAAAGGCAACCCCCAGCAGCAGACCTGGTACTACGCCCGCCAGAAATAGATCGCCTACTGAGGTGTTGGTCAGTGAGGCGTAGAGGATCATAAAGATACTGGGTGGAATAATCGGGCCGATCAGCGAGCTACCGGCGGTCAACCCAGCGGCAAAAGCCCTTGAGTAGCCCTCCTTCTCCATGGCAGGTACTAACAGCGACCCCAGTGCCGAGGTATCCGCCACCGCTGAGCCATTGACGCCTGCGAAGAAAACGCTCGACACCACGTTGACGTGGCCCATACCGCCCCGCAAGTGCCCCACTATCAGGCGGGCGAACCCCATCAGGCGCTCGGTTAAGCCGCTGACGTTCATCAGGTTGCCAGCGAAGATGAATAACGGAATAGCCATCAAGGAGAACACATTGATACCGCCAAAGAATTGCTGGGGCAGCATACGTGGAATCATCGAGGGGTCGACAAACAGAAAGCCTACTATCGCCGTGGTCAGTAGCGCGATGAACAGAGGAAGCCCAAGCAAAACGTGGCCGAGGAAAACCACCAGCATCGTCACAATCATAAGGAGTCCTCAACGGTTGTGGATGGAGAGTCCTCGACAGTTTTAAGTGGCGCGGGGCCATAGAGAAGCGCATGCCAAGCCAGTAATAAAAAGCCAACGGGTAGCGAGAGGAGGGGCACCGTGCGGCTAATGCCAAGCCCTGAGGTGGTAAACATGCTGACCGAGAGTGCATAGCGATAGCTGACCCAAGCCCCCCCCGCTGCAATCAGTAGGGTGAGTAGCCACTGGTATACATTCAGCAAACGCGCGAGAGGGGGTGGCAGTAGCTTCTCCAACAGACCAACGCGCATGTGACCCCCTTCCGACCAGACGGTGCCAGCCGCGAGCATCACGGTGGCGATAATCAAAAATCGCGATATCTCATCTGTCCAAATGGGGGCACCACCGGCGATGTAGCGGGCAAACACCCCATACAATATGGCCGCAACATTGAGGGATAGCAGCGCGCCCGCCAGGGTTAGGGACACCGGGCGGCTGATCGCCAATAGACGGGATCGAAGCGTATTAAACATGGCAGCCTTCCAGGAAGCACAGAAACGTTAAGCACTAGAACATTCAGTACTGGGATATTAAGTACTGGAAATAGGGGGCCGGTAAGGTTCCAGCCCCTGTTTTGCAACGGTGTTAACAGCCGTTAGTCGAGCAGTTCGCTCATGCCTGCATCTTCCAGCGCCATATCGATCCAGCGTTGCTCGATATCACGTTCTTCGAGCCACTCAAGATAGGCGGGCTGGCCAATGTCGCGGAAAGCGGTGAGCTCCTCTTCAGAAGGGCGAATCACTTCCATACCTTGCTCTTCCAGGTAGGCGATACGTGCCTCAACCTGTTCCTCGTTGTGCTCACGGGCATTGTGATTAGCTTCGGAGACGGCCTCCATAAAGGTGCTGCGAAGCTCATCGTCCCAACCTGCGATCATGTCGCTATTGCCCACCAGGAACTGATCGGAGTATTGGATATTGGCTAGGGTCAGGTAGTCCTGCACTTCGTAGAGGCTGCCCAGGATGATATACATCGGCGGGTTCATCTGGCCGTCGGCCACTCCTGTACGCAGTCCCATGTAGGTCTCTGTCCAGGGAATGGGAGTACCGGAGGCACCGAAGGATTCATAGAGGGCTACCTGGCTGGGATCCATGGCCCGGAAACGCAGCCCTTCGAAGTCGTCCGGGTGGCTGATAGGCCGTTCATTGTTGGTGAATGCCAGGAAGCCCCCCTCTTCGACGACCGCCAGCATATCGATACCGGCACGCTCCTGCAGAGCATTGCTGACTTCCTGCCAATACTCTCCTTCATCGAAGAAGCTACGCGCCGCCGCAAAGTCGTCGAACAGAAACGGAATAGCGCTGACGAAGATCTCATCAACGAGAGGAGAGACGCCTGCAAATGACGCCACGTTGAGCATGGGAGTATTCATGGTTTGTTCCATGCGCTCCTCTTCATCACCCAGCATGCTATTCGGGTAGAGCTCAAGCTGTATCTCACCGTCAGTTTTTTCGTCTACCAACGTTTTAAGGTTCTCTGCAAAGACGTGGACAGCATTCTTTTCGGGATCTGGGGCACCGTTGTAACTCAGATTAATGGTGGTGGCTGCAAGAGTGTTTCCTGCCATCATGGCAGAGCCAATCAGGCAAGCCGAGATGAGTCGTTTGGGTGAAAAGTGCTGAGTAAACATCGTAAGTCTCCTGGTTTATTGTCGTGAGCTATGAGGCGCTAAGGGCGCGTTATTGGATTTATAAGGAGTGCTTACTAGAAGACTATGTATTGAGGTGTTGACTATGCAATACCTAAACTGTGGCTTTTATTGCAACAGTCGTGGTGCATCGGCGGAGAAAAAGCGCATGCCTTTGTGCAAATGATCGATGCAAGTGATTGAGGCGACCGGGAGTTCCTGCCCTTTCAGGCTAACAATTTGTGCCCGCGTACCGTTCATCACCGGGTACTGCATGGGTAGTGTGAAGATCTCACCGCGCTCAATCTCATCCGCTACGGTGAGTTCGGGCATAAACGTAACGCCGATGCCTGAGCGGACGAAATTCTTTAACACCGAAACAGAGTTGGTGTGCAGGCGTGCTTCAAGATGAATGCGCTCCTGGTGGGCCACCATATTGACCATTTGCCGCATACCAAAAGGATTGTCCATTAACGCCAGGGGCCACCCCTTTAAGTCATGCAGGGTTACCGGGCGGTTAAGATCACTTAGTGGGTGATTGGGGGGCACAATCACATCGAGCGGCTGGCGCGTTTCCACGTGGCAGAAAAGTTGCGGGTCTACCGGCGGTGCATAAAGTAGCGCTATATCCACTTCACGATCTTTGAGTAACGACATCGCTTCGTTGACACCCGCCATGCGAATTTCGACATTGATACCGGAAAACGCTGACATAAAAGTGCCTAACGGTGCGGCGATCAGGTCAGCGATAAACCCTTCTCCCACGGCAATACGAACTTCCCCTTTCGTTAGGCTTTGAAGTGCCATTAGCTGGGAGAGCACCGCTTCTTCTGAAGCCCGCTGGGCATGAAAATGGTGCACCAGGAGCTGGCCCGCTGCGGTTGCGCGCATCCCTCTTCCGTGCCGCTCGCATAGCTGGGTATCCAACTCTTCTTCTAGTGCTTTTAGTTGGCGGCTAACGGCAGAAGCATCGACATTCAGGTGGGCCGCGGCACGCCTGAGCGAGCCGCGGCGAATCACTTCATTGAGGTAGGTTAATGCACGCTGGTTAAGCATAAAACACGCCTGTGGTGGAGTGTTTTATATCTTACCGGAAGCCTGCCCGGACATGTCACGGTTGGGATTAGATTAGCGGTTGGGTGGCTTGCTGAGAGTGGGCGTTTTTATCCTCTACCGCATCTGCGAGCATATCCGCGGTGATGGCAGAGAGGGTCCAGCCCAGGTGGCCGTGACCGGTGTTGTAAAACACTGTGGGTAATTTTCCGCGGCCGACTTTGGGCAACATGTTAGGGAGCATCGGGCGCAGGCCTGCCCAAGGTACTACGCGGCGAGTGCTGACGCCGGGGAAGCACTCTTCCACCCAGCGGATTAGCGGGCGGATACGGTTGTCGCGGATATCGCGGTTATAGCCGTTAAACTCAGCGGTGCCCGCAATACGGAAGCGGTCATCGCCCAGGCGGCTGGTCACTAACTTGGTCTCATCATCGAGCAGGCTAACGGTGGGCGCTGCCTGTTGGGAGGCAGCGTCATCGAGCTGCACGGTGATCGAGTAGCCTTTGACCGGGTAGATATTGACCCGATCGCCTAGCTTGGCAGCCAGAGCACGGCTGCCCACCCCGGCGCATACCACCACGCTATCAAAGGTTTCGCGCACCGGGTCACCGTCAGCCTCGCCTTCAAGCGTGGCGGTGATCCAGGCGTGCTGTTGATCGGCGCCGATATCCTGGACGCTGTGACCATATTTAAGCGTTACGCCGCGGCGCTCGGCGGCTTGAGCCAAGCCGTGGGTAAACTTATGAATATCGCCGGTGGCGTCGCTTTCGGTATAGAAGCCGCCGTAGTAGTTGCCCGCCATCGTCGGTTCGATGGTGCGCATCTCGTCAGGGGTGACTGCTCGGCGCTCCAGGCCGCCTTTGCTGAGCAGCTTGGAGACCTTGGCGGCGTGGTCATAACCCGCTTTGTCGCGGTAGATATGCAGAATGCCTTTCTGCTTGAGGTCAAAGCCGATCTGCTCGTCTTTTGCCCACTGAAACAGGTGCTCTCTGGCCGCAATGGCCAGCCGCGTGGTCTCGGTGGTGTTGGCAGCGTAGCGGGGTATCGAGGCGATAAATTCGCCAAACCAACTGAGCTTGTGCCAGCTTGGGCGGGGGTTAACCAGTAGCGGGGCGTCGTTTCTGAGCATCCAGCGCAGGCCCTTGATCACGGTTGGCCAGTGGTTCCACACTTCGGCGTTGGAGGCCGAGAGCTGACCGCCGTTGGCGAATGAGGTCTCCATGGCGGCGTAACGATGCTTTTCAAAGACGGTGACGTCATAGCCACGTTTGGCCAGGGCGTAGGCGCTGGTAATGCCGGTGATACCACCACCGATAACGGCAATACGTTGCATAACTCTCTCCAGGTTGTATGAGCGTCGGGAATACCACCTAACGGCGTAGCTGTTGGCGTACCCCTTCCGTCATGGAACCTGAGAGATTCACGCATCCGTTGGGTGCGCTTGCTCCTTCGGTGGGCTGAGTGACGCAGTCATCAGCCGCTCTTCGGAAAGTTAAGGTAATAGCGGTCCGGTTGCCTGAGAGTTTCCGGGGCTGTTGCTCCTTCGGCGCTGGCGTCATCGACGAGTGATGCACCAAGCTCTCCCACTATCACGTTGTTGCTGGCTTTTAATGTAAATAGTTTTTTAATGTGATTAGTTTTACGCGATCAGTTTTAGCATGGAAGACGACCATAGTCGTGAACGCTTATTCCAAGGACTCACTCCAAGGGTTTTATTCCACGGGCCGGGCACGCTGGATGATTGCCGCGCAATCCAGACCAGTAGGTAGCGTGCCTGTATTGAGGCCACTGCGGTCGGCAAGCCGACCAGCGCAGAATGCATCGGCCACATAAGCGGGGGCGTGCTGAACCAGCAGGGCGCCCTGTAACGCTAGGGCCATGCCGTCCGCCAGTTGGCGGGCGCGGTACTGGAGCGTTTGAGTATCCTGCATCTGCCGCTGTAATTGGTGGATAAAACGGTCAAGATGCCCATTGGCGCCCTGTGAAAGGCCGAGTTCGGCGAAGTAGGCGTCGAGTACTTCGGGCTGTTTTTCAATCGCGCGCAGGATATCCAAGCACTGCACATTTCCGCTGCCTTCCCAAATGGCGTTGATGGGCGACTCGCGAAACAGGCGCGCCATTATGTGGGTCTCCATGACGCCGCTTCCACCAATCACCTCCATTGCCTCGTATGCGTGGTGGGGCGTGCGTTTACATATCCAGTACTTGCCCACAGGGGTGGCGATTCGCGAAAGCAGGCGCTCATGCTCGTTGTCCTGATGATCCATGGCGCGGGCCATACGCAGCATTAAGGTGGTGGCGGCTTCGCTCTCAATAGCCAAGTCAGCGAGCACATTTTGCATCAGCGGCTGCTCGCTGAGCCGCTTCCCAAAGGCATGCCGATGAGAGGCGTGATGAATGGCCTGGGCGGTGGCTTGGCGCATTCCGGCAGCTGAACCAATCATGCAGTCGTAGCGGGTCATGGCGACCATCTCGATGATGGTGCGCACACCGCGGCCTTCATCGCCCACCATCCAGGCAAAGGCGCCCCGCAGCTCGGTCTCGCTGGAAGCATTCGATACATTGCCCATTTTACGTTTTAGCTGCTGTATATGAAGCGGGTTCTTACTGCCGTCGGGCCGCCAGCGTGGCAGCAAGAAACAGCTCAAGCCACTGGGCGCCTGGGCGAGTACCAGAAATGCATCGCACATTGGCGCGGAGACAAACCATTTATGCCCCACCAGCTCAAAAGCTTCCCCCGGCCCGCCTTGATCAATCGGGTAGGCGCGGGTGGTGTTCAAACGCACATCGGAGCCGCCCTGCTTTTCGGTCATTGCCATGCCCAGAGTGAGGCCCTGTTTCTCGAAATAGGGGACGTTGCGCGGGTCGTAATGTGGGGCGGTGATTTTATCGCCCCAGCTCTCAAGCAGGCTGGGTTGATGGCGCAGTGCGGGCAGGGCTGCAAAGGTCATGGTAATCGGACAGCCGTGGCCCGCTTCTACCTGGGCCTGTAAAAAGTAGTTGGCGGCCCGATAAACATGCGCACCGGGCCGAGGGGTTCGCCAGGGGCTAGCATGCAAGCCGTGCTCTATCGCCGTTTGCATAAGCTGATGATAGGCGGGATGAAACTCGATCAAATCGACCCGATGGCCTTGCTGGTCGTGGGTCACTAACTGGGGGGAGTAACGGTTGGCCTCAACCCCCAAGGCAATCGCCTCAGCAGAGCCCGCCCACTGGCCAAACGTCTTGAGTGGGGCATCGTCGTCAGACCCGCTTTCACGGTTAACGCCTTCCTGAAGAACGCGATCAGCTGTGTAGCTATTGTAGCTTTCCAGCGGTGGCGGCTGGTTTTCTACCTGGTGAGTGCTAGCTTGGAGTTGATCGGCCAGGGGGTAATGATGGTTCATGGCAGGCACCTAGCGCGTAACGACGATAAGGGTGATTGTTTAAACGAACGTTTTACGGCTCATATATTTTGGAGCGTTTATGAGAGCATAGTTGCTGGACGGAGTAGTTGCTGGACGGAAAAGTCGCTAAAAACGGAAGGCGAAGAGGGGGAGGGATGGATCCTGCTTTGCTCAGTCAGCGTATTTAACCGACAATGCCGCTTATCCTTCTCAGTCACGGGTACTATCGATGCAAGCAAACGCGATGCAGACAAACGGCTTTTTTGACGAAATTGGCGAAACTATCGGTGAAGCCATCCGCGTGGTGGTGGAGTTTCTGCTGGGCATTTTCACCAACTTCTTCGGTGCGTTCGGCGATTTCATCGATGGCCTGACGCGTTCGCTGGGAATCAGTGATTCCTTTTTCAGCATTGCTGTCTTAGTGATTGGGCTGCTGATTCTGTGGGGCGGTTTGCGCGCTTTTCTGCGAGGCTCGATAATCGGCGGTATTGTACGTACCGTATTGGGGCTGTTTATTCTTTCGTGGTTGATGATGTAGACACACTGAGAGGAGGAGTAGATGAAGCAGTTTGCGTTGATCGCCTATGATTACACCGATGAGGGGGCCTTAAACCGCCGCCTGGCTTGTCGCGAGCTGCACCTGGAAGGACTGCGTAATCTCTATCGGTCGGGTAATTTCGTAAGTGGTGGGGTAGTGCTGAACGATGAAGGTAAAATGATCGGTTCAAATGCACATTTCAGATTTGCTACTCGAGAAGATTTAGAGGCTTGGCTGGCGCAAGAGCCTTATATGACTGAGCGTGTCTGGGAGCAGGTCGATATACGCGAAGTTAAGCTGTTTGATCCCTCTATATAGTATGACGAACGAGCTCGGGTATTGTTTATAAAAAATGTCATAAAATAATGCCCCCGTTTCTCTCCTTGGTTAACACCCCATACACTGATGATGAGCAATCGCGTTGCCCTTGAGTCAGTTTCATCAGGGGCATGATAGATTGTCATTTGCTTATTTGGTGCATTTTGGCATCATTTGCACTCATTTTGTGCAAAGCGAGTGTAATGAAAACTTATCTTGGCAAGATGCGGGGGCAGCCAGTCAAGCGTGCCCGGGTAGGCTGGCAGGATGCTTTTTGGTCATGGGTCGGGGCCTTTACCGGTATGGCGGTCATTTGCTGGTTAAGCTCGGCGTGGCTGTCACAACAACTGCTCATCGTAGGCTCCTTCGGCGCAACCTCGGTGCTCATCTACGCAGCACCTGAAAGCCCTTTTGCCCAGCCCAGCCATGTACTCTTTGGCAGCGTGCTCTCCGCGGGTATTGGCGTTGCTTGCTACCAACTGCTGGGAGCGACCCCCCTCTCAATGGCTCTGGCCGTATCACTGTCGGTGCTGGGTATGCAGCTAACCCATACGGTTCACCCACCAGGAGCCGCGGCGGCTCTGATTGCGGTAGGCGGGGGTGCCAGCGTTCATCAACTGGGGTGGTGGTATCCTCTTTTGCCAATCGGAGCGGGCAGTATAGTGATGCTGGTAATCGCCATATTGGTCAATAACCTTGCCCGTCACCGCCGTTATCCGCGCTACTGGTAATGTTAAAATTGACTCAGCTGTTGTTCCAGAGCAAAGATATGGGCATCTTTGGCGCCTAGTTCCCGCAGCGCCACGGCGAGGTTGACCAAGTAGTCGCGGTTGGGGCCGCTGGGCCCATGGGCGTTGGCAATTTGCTGGGCGATCTCATCAAGCGGCGCGTCGCCCAAAAAGGCCGGATTGTCATCGCTGGCCAGATAAATAAGCCCTTCGCTCTGTTCGGTTCCGTTGCCTTTCTCGTCCATAAACGTCAGCGGTACTTTTTCCCGCAAATAGCCGTTCTTCTCCCGCACATCCAACGGCGCGAGCACTTCCGGGGCAATGCGGTAGGCCATGCCGTGGCAAATCGAATCTTTGGCGCGGATCAGCGTTGCCACCCGCCCAGGCGCTTCAGGCGTGCCGCGGTGATCATGGGAGCCCTGCCAAAATCGCCGCTCCCAGCCGTGTATATACGCCGGGCGGCGCTCCAGGTAGGCAAAGTCAGCCTTCCAAATCAGTGAGCCGTAGCCGAATAGCCATATCGCCGCATGGCCTTCGAAGAAGTTTCTTTGCTGGTTAAGTGCAGTGGTATCAAGCATCGGTATCAGGCAGCGTTTTTAAGGCACATTTTTCAAGTAACATGGGGGCCAACGACGGTGTAAAACCACCATCTTAACATGTCACGGTTGATCACCCACACGATTGCCAAGACCACGACTGGAGGCAGCCATGCGCGCGATTTTTCTGGTGGATAACGGCTCGCTACGAGCGCAGGCAACGCTGAATTTACGCCGCGTGGCGGCTTCGCTTAGCGGGCTTGTAGGCGAAACCGTGCAGGCGGCCTCGCTGCTGCACTCCAATAAGATTCCTGCGGATGAGGTGGGAGGTATTCCCGCCACTACCCTTGGCCCCGCCGCTGAATGCAGTGCCGAACAGGGGGCAACGGAGATTATCGTGCTGCCGTTCTTTTTTGGCCCCAGCAAAGCGCTGACGGGTTATCTCCCCGAGCGCATGGCCACGCTGCAGGAGCGCTTTCCCCACGTTAAGGTGCGGGTAGCCCAGCCCTTAGTGGATGAGTTCGGCGATAACGACCTGCGTTTAGCCCATCTGCTGGCCGATAACGTGCGCGACAAGCTTCGCCCAGGTACTAAACCGCATGTGGCGCTGGTGGATCACGGCAGCCCGATTCCTGAGGTTACCGCCGTACGCAACCGCCTGGCGGGGCAGCTCAGCGTGCTGCTAGCCGATGACGTAGCGTGTGTTGCCGCTGCCTCCATGGAGCGGCGCGAGGGCGATGAGTACCGCTTTAATGAGCCACTGCTGGAAAACTTGCTGGCGCTACCCGAGTTTAAGATAGGCTCGGTGATCCTGGCGATGCTGTTTCTTTCGCCGGGGCGCCACGCCGGGGAGGGCGGCGATATTGCCGAGATTTGTGCAGCGGCTGAACAGCAGTATCCAGGGCTTTCCGTTACCACGACGAAGCTGGTGGGGGAGCATCAAGGGATCGTTGATATATTGCACTCGCGGCTGCGCCAAGCGCTTGATGATGAACGCTTTCTACTCGATATCCCGGCAAGCGCCTGACGCCACTAGGGTTTGATGGGTGAATACACGCCTAATAGCGCGTAGAATCGCGAGCCTTTCTATTCGTTGTAAGCTGTCGTCGTTACTGACAATGCGCTAACCAGGGCTCCTTTTGTGATCGCTACCGCCAATATCACCATGCAGTTTGGGGCCAAGCCCCTGTTTGAAAATGTCTCCGTTAAATTCAATAACGGCAACCGTTACGGCCTGATTGGCGCGAACGGCTGCGGCAAATCCACCTTTATGAAAATTCTCGGTGGCGATTTGGAGCCCACTTCCGGCCAGGTGATGCTGGATAGCAGTACACGGCTGGGTAAGTTGCGTCAGGATCAGTTTGCGTTTGAAAATGAGCGGGTGATCGATACCGTCATCATGGGCAATGTAGAGCTCTGGTCGGTCGCCGCTGAGCGTGAACGCATTTACTCCCTGGCAGAGATGAGCGAAGAGGACGGCATGGCCGTCGCTGACCTGGAAGTGCGCTTCGCCGAGCTGGACGGCTACACCGCTGAGCCCCGCGCAGGCGAACTGCTGCTAGGCCTGGGCATTCCCATTGAGCAACACACGGGCCCGATGAGCGAAGTCTCTCCCGGCTGGAAGCTGCGCGTGCTGCTCGCCCAGGCGCTATTCGCTGACCCGGATGTACTGTTGCTGGATGAGCCGACCAACCACCTGGATATCAACACCATCCGCTGGCTGGAAGATATTCTTAAAGCGCGCAGCAGCACCATGATCATCATCTCCCACGACCGCCACTTCCTGAACAGCGTGTGTACGCATATGGCGGATCTGGATTACGGTGAAATCACCCTGTTCCCGGGTAACTACGATGATTACATGACCGCCGCCACCGCTGTTCGCGAGCGTCAGCACTCGGATAACGCCAAGAAAAAGGCCCAGATTGCCGAGCTGCAGCAGTTCGTGAGCCGCTTCTCCGCTAACGCCTCGAAAGCTAAGCAGGCTACGTCTAGAGCGCGTCAAATCGATAAAATCAAACTGGAAGATATCAAGCCTTCCAGCCGCGTAAGCCCCTTTATCCGCTTTGATCAGGCGAAGAAAATCCACCGTAATGCCGTCAACGTGGACGGCATTACCAAGAGCTATGAGGGCGACAAGCCGCTGTTCGAGCGTCTTTCCATGACTGTGGAAGCCGGTGAGCGCATTGCTATTATCGGCCCCAACGGCATCGGCAAAACCACGCTGCTGAAAACCCTGGCGGGCGAGTTACACCCGGACGCGGGCGAAGTGAAGTGGACCGAAGCCGCTGAAGTGGGGGTTTTTGCTCAGGATCACAGCGACGACTTTGCCGTCGATGCCACGTTGTTTGAGTGGATGTCAGCATGGACTCAAGGTGGCGAGCAGGTGGTTCGCGGTGCTCTGGGGCGGATGCTGTTTTCCAGCGACGATATTGGAAAATCGGTGAAGGTCATTTCCGGTGGCGAGCAGGGGCGCATGCTGTTTGGTAAGTTAATCCTTACTCAGCCCAACGTAATGCTGATGGATGAGCCGACTAACCACCTGGATATGGAGTCTATCGAGGCGTTGAACCTGGCCCTGGAGAACTACCCCGGCACGCTGATGTTTGTGAGCCACGACCGTGAGTTCGTCTCGTCACTGGCCACGCGCATTATTGATATGCAGCCGGAAGGCATTGTCGATTTCAGCGGCAGCTACGATGACTACCTGCGCAGCCAGGGGGTCGTGTGACGTTGTTTTTGTCAGCATAGCTCTGTAAATCTATTCGCCGATAATTTGCTCAAAGGTGCTGTCGGTGGCGAGTTCGCGCTCGTCATTGAGCATTTTGCCGCTAAACACCGTCTGCATCTCTTTGGCGAGTTCTACGTAGACATGCATTTGTTGATTACGTCGCTTACGTAGCGGTGGTTTCACTAATAAGCTAATACCCTTGATGGGCTCATGGGTTTCCCCGCGCAGCAGGTCAGGCATTTCCCCCGGTGGAAAGGCGTTGGCGATAGTGACTGGGTTGGAAGGCTGTTGGCCGTCGATTAAAAATATCTTCTTAAGCGCGTCGTAGTGAGCGTCTTTCTCCCGCAGCCACTGGGTAAGGCGCTCGTCTGAATCTTCACTGGGTTGATCAAAGATTATAAAAAGCGAATGCTGCTTAACTTTTTTAGTTTGCTTTGAGGGTGCAGGGGTGTCAGGTTCTTGAGCTTTTTCAGAGTTGTCTGCTTGTACCGGACGAGGCGCAGCGGCTTTCGCTTTCGCTGCGCGCCGTCGGCGGCGCCAGGGCACAATGACATATATAAATATCGCTGTTGCCATTGCGCCTAATACCAGCGATGCGAAGGCGAGTACTATTATAGTAGTGGTGCGATCCATACTCTCAGAATCCTTTTTTTAATCAGCGCTCAGGCTTTATTTAGCCGACGACAGTTTGTTTACGCCCAAAGAACAGCCACGACCACGCGGCATTGACCATAAGCTGCAGCGCGTAAGCCGCTAAGCTTGCTGAGCGCCATACTGAGTCATCCGCCATATAAATACGCCAAGCGACGATAGCCATCAACAAATACAGTATGCCCCAAGCGAAGGGGAAAGCGATATTCGGTGGTGTCCAGCTTGGCTTACTTAGTTCGCGGAACCAACCATCAGGCCGAAAGTGCGCACCCAGTCGTGGCGGCAAGGCCGACGAGCAGTAGAGACACCAGCAGCGCTAATAGCGAAGCAAGCATTCATTACCTGTATGTTCAAACGAAAGAATCAATAGCCTAGCAGCGTTTATCCAAGAGGCTCAACACAAAGTAATCACGAGCCGTAATGAGTCAATTGTATTGCCTGAGTTTACCGTGTTCGCGCAAGGCAGTATTGTTTTGTCAAACAACCTAATGAAGCGCTACTCATGAAATACTGCTCAACAACCGATGATATCGATAGTACCTTTCTGGCAAGTGCGGGAAGTGCAGCTTGGCATCGGCATATGGCGAGCTTGGTACGCTCATCGGGACAGCGCGATTTCCCCGTTCGTCTGGAGCAAGTGCTGCGCGCGCTAACCGGTTTCGATACGATTCTGATCAATACCTACAAAGGGCGTCATAGACCACTACTGATTCACGACGATTACCCGTCAGAAAATCGCCCTCAAGCGATAGATCGCTACCTCAGCGGTGCGTATTTATTGGATCCTTTTTTTACCGCCATGAGTGGTGGCCTGGATAGCGGTGTGCACCGGTTGCGGGAGCTAGCCCCTGATCGTTTTGAATCCAGTGATTACTATGCTCACTATTATCGTGCGTTAGGATTAGCGGATGAGGTGGGTCTCTTCGCACGTGTGGGGGATGATGTCTTGATGGTGGTATCGCTGGGCTTTCAGGCAGAAGCTCCCTTGAAACGACGTGCATTGCAGGTGTTGAAGAATGTGGTGCCGATGATCGAAACCTTGTTGATGGAGTTCTGGAAATGGCAGGGCGTCCTCTTCCAGCCGACCTTGGAAAAGGACGCCCCGGTGGAAGCTGCCTTCGTAAGCTTTGGCCGAGAGGTTTTAACGGCACGTGAACAGGAAATCGTTCGTCTGTTGCTCGCAGGGCACTCCACCAAATCGGCGGCCCGGGAACTGGATATCAGCGATGGCACTGTGAAGGTACACCGCAAGCATATTTACCAGCGTCTGGATGTCTCCAGTCAATCGCAGTTGTTCCAGCTATTTCTTGAACACGTGGCCCTCATTTCCCGGCAGTTGAGAGGCTAAGGTGCTAGGTTTGTAGCGCCATCCAGATGGTTTTGATCTCGGTATACTCGTCAAGCGAGTGAAGCGATTTATCCCGCCCATTACCGGATTGCTTAACCCCACCGAACGGCACTGTCATGTCCGGGCCTGCCCAGTTGTTAACGTAGACTTGCCCGGAGTGCAGCTTGCGTGAGACGCGCATAATACGATCAATGTCCTGGCTCCAGACGGCGGCAGCCAAGCCGTAGTCGCTGTCGTTGGCAAGTGCCAAGGCCTCTTCTTCGGTATCGAAGCCAAAGACAGACAGCACCGGCCCGAAGATCTCTTCGCGACCTATCGTCATGGCTGGGGTGACATCGTCAAACACGGTAGGGGGAATAAAGAGTCCAGGGCCATCTAACGGCTGCCCGCCCGAGCGTAGCGTGGCGCCCTCTTCCTGCCCCTGACGGATATAATCAAGCACTCGTTGGTATTGAGTGTCATCCACCATCGCCCCCATAAAGCTTTGCGGGTCGAGTGGATCGCCTGGTTGCATGGCAGCCGCAGCGTCCACCACTTTCTCGACGAAAGCGTAGCGAATGCTGTTTTCCACCAATAGCCGCGAGCCAGCGATACAGACTTCACCTTGGTTATGAAAAATCGCCGCGGCCGCGTGCTGAGCTGCGGCGTCTAGATTTTTGCAGTCGGCAAAGATGATGTTGGGGCTTTTGCCACCGCACTCCAGATAAACGCGTTTCAAATTGGATTGGCCTGCGTACTGCATAAGCTGTTTGCCCACGGGAGTGGAGCCGGTAAAGGAGAGGCAGTCGACCTCCATCGACAGGGCTAGCGCTTTACCCACGGTATGGCCATAGCCGGGGAGTACTTGAAACACCCCGGCGGGCAGGCCCGCTTGTTGGCTTAGTTGGGCAAGGCGTAGCGCCGATAACGGCGATTTTTCTGACGGTTTGAGAATAACGCTGTTACCTGCCGCCAATGCCGGTGCAATCTTCCAGGCGGTCATCATGAGTGGGAAGTTCCAGGGGACGATGGATACCACCACCCCGAGTGGCTCGCGCACGATCAAGCCCAGGTGTTGGTCTCCCGTCGGGGCCACCTCACCGTAGAGCTTATCGATACTTTCGGCGGTATAGCGCAGGCAGCCGATGGCGCCGTCAATATCTCCCAGCGCACTGGTAATCGGTTTCCCCATATCCAGAGTGTCCAACAGGGCAAGCTCGTGCCTATGGGCCTGCATTAACGCCGCCAGGTCAAGCAGCGTGGTTTTGCGCTGACCGGGCGCGCGGCGCGACCACTCTCCCTGATCAAAGGCCTGCCGAGCTGCGCGGGTAGCGAGCTCGGCATCAGCGTCATCACAGCTGGAGACCTTGGCTAACACCTCGCCGGTGGCTGGGTTCACCGTGGTAAGTGTAGCTCCACGCTGTGCATCGACAAAGGTGTCGTTGATATAGGCGCGGGTTTCAAAGGAGAGTGTGTCTGCCAGTGATTGCCACTCGGCCTGGTTCGTTGGGGCAGTTGTACTCATTGGGTAACCTCAAGATCGTTAGCGTTGTGCAGTAGCGCGTCGCAAAGCACTTGGGTGCCAAGTGCACATTGCTCCGGCGTTGCGTACTCGGCTTCGTTATGGCTAATGCCATCGCGGCAGGGAATAAAGATCATCGCGGTGGGTGCCTCCCGTGCTACATAAACCGCATCATGGCCCGCCCCACTGAGCATTCGGCGGTAAGCGATGCCGCGTGCCTTTGTGGCCTGTTCGATGGATGCAATGCATTGGTCGTTAAATGCCACCACCGGGGAGTTCCAGAGGTGTTGCGGCGTTACCACGACACCAAAGGTCTCTACCAAGGCATCCAGCTCGCTATAGAAGCGGGCCTCCAGCGTGTCTAGCTGATCGTCGTGCACATGACGAAGGTCGACAGTCAGGGTGACCCGGGCAGGAATCACGTTGCGAGAAGGCGTATCGATCTCCAGGCAGCCAAAGGTCACCTTGCTGTCACCGCTGGTGTCGGTGGCGGCGATGGCGTATAGCCGATCAATGAGCCGGGCGGCAGCGGCCAGGGCGTCGTGACGATATGCCATGGGGGTGGTGCCCGCATGGGCAGCGCTGCCTTCAATCGTCAGGTCAAACCAGCGCATCCCTTGCACACCGGTGACCACACCGATATCTAAGCCCTCCTCTTCAAGTACCGGCCCCTGTTCGATATGCAGTTCCAGAAAACTGGCTAACCGAGGCTCGCCAATGGGCAGGCTGCCCTTCATGCCTGTCTCCTCAAGGGCCTGTCCAAAACTGATCCCTTTTTCGTCCTGCCGAGCCAGGGTCTCATCCACCGTAAACACCCCCGCATAGGTGCCGGAAGCCATCATCGCGGGGGCAAAACGGCTGCCTTCCTCGTTCGTCCAAACGATCAGTTCCAGAGGTCGTTCGGTAACGATTTGCTGGTCGTGTAGGGTGCGAAACACTTCCAGACCCGCGAGAACCCCCAGCACGCCGTCGAAACGACCGCCTTTGGGCTGTGTATCCAGGTGGCTGCCGACAGCGGCGGGCTCAAGGTCGTCACGTGTACCGGGGCGGCGGAAAAAAAGGTTCCCCACGGCATCACTGCGAACATGGCAGCCAATATCGGCGCACCACTCGATCAACTGCTGCCGACCGGCGGTATCTTCGGGGGTCAGTGCCAAGCGGTTGCTGCCGCCGTTGGTGGTAGCGCCGATCTCTGCCATGGCCATTAAACTTGACCACAATCGCTGGCCATCAATGGACACTTGCATGGCGTGTCTCCTGTTGTGTTTGTTGGGTTAAGGAGATCCACCATAGGAGGCCTTTCGCGCAGCCGATATACCCCAATGGGGATATATTCCCGACACTGTTTTCCCCGCTAGCCTGTGAAGTCACCTCAACAACGGCTTCCTAATAAGCGAGGGTATGACGATGACTCAACAGCAGGCGAAAGGCTCTTACGACGCGCAAGACCTTTGGCAAAAAGATAAAAATCACTTTATCCATCCCTTTACCGACTTCAGTGTGTTCCACGAAAATGGCTGTGACTTAATTACCGACAGTGATGGTATCTATGTCGAAGATGCACACGGCAACCGCTTTATCGATGGGATTGCCGGCCTGTGGTGTGTCAATGTGGGCCACGGCCGTGCCGAAATTGGCCAGGCGATGGCCGAGCAAGCCACACGCATGGCCTACTTTTCCACTTTTAACAATCTCTCCAATGCCCCGGCCACCGAGCTGGCGGCCAAGCTCTCAGAGCTTGCGCCTGCCCACTTGAACCATGTGTTTTATAGCTGCGGCGGGTCAACGGCAAACGATGCCACCATCCGGCTTGTGCATTACTACTTCAATCGCTTGGGCAAGCCTTCGAAAAAGCGGATCTTGTCGCGCACCAATGCCTACCACGGCACCACCTACATGGCGGCGAGCCTGACCGGTATCGCCAGCAATAACTGGCAGTTCGATACACTTGATCTGGTGACCCATCTGAGCGAAGCCAACTGCTATCGCCGCCCAGAGGGGATGAGTGAGGCCGAGTATTGTGATCACCTGGTCGATGAACTCGAGCAAACCATTGACCGGCTAGGGGCGGATAACATAGCGGCCTTTATTGCTGAGCCAATCATGGGCGCGGGGGGCGTATTGGTGGCACCACAGGGCTACCATTCCCGCGTGCAGGCCATATGCCGTGCCAACGATATTCTGTTCATTGCTGATGAAGTGGTGACAGGCTTTGGACGTTTAGGGCACTTCTTTGCCTCAGAAGCCGTGTTTGAAACCCAGCCCGATATTATCAATGTGGCGAAAGGGCTTTCATCTGGGTATGCCCCATTAGGTGCAACGCTGATATCTGACGCCCTGTATGCGGTACTAAGTACTCCTCAAGGCCCCGGCGGGGTATTGAGCACCGGCTTCACCTATTCCGGGCATCCCGTGAGCTGTGCTGCAGCGCTTAAAAATATCGAAATCATTGAGCATGAAGGCATTTGTGAGAATGTTCGCGAAGTTGGCCCCTATCTTGAATCCAAGCTCAAAACGCTCGCCTCTCATGAAACGGTAGGTGATATACGTGGCAGTCATTTCATGATGGCGATTGAAAATGTGGCTAATAAAACAACCAAAGAATTACTCCCCGTTGACGCGCGCGTAGGTGACCGCGTGGCCGCTGAAGCACAGAAACGTGGTTTGATTATTCGGCCGGTTGGTCATCTCAATATCATCTCGCCGCCCCTGATCTGGACGCGTCAAGTAGTCGACGACGTCGTTGCTATTCTCGACGAAGCGTTTGCCGCCACCACACGCTCACTTAAAGCGGATGGTTACCTATAAACACTGCTATTCGGGACGGGCGTTAGCGCCCGTCTTCAGTAGTGACCTACGACAACGAAAAAAGGGGAATAACCAATGGAAGAGTATGGGATTTTAAGCCTTATACCCACGTTAGTGGTGTTAGTCATGGCGATTATTACCAAACGCACGATTGAGTCTCTTCTGGCAGGCGCGCTGGTAGGCTTATTAATGTTTCAACCTCTCAATGTCATTACCCAAGGGTCGGATATACTGCTATCGGTATTGGGTAATGACACGGTGACGTGGATTGTTCTGGTGTGCGGTCTATTTGGTAGTTTGATTGCCTTGCTGGTAAAAACGGGCGGTGTGTTAAGTTTTGGTGATGCCGTTACCCGACGCATCCATACCCGTCGACAAAGCTTGTTAGCTACCTGGGGGCTGGGGCTAATAATCTTTGTCGATGACTATCTCAATGCGCTGACCATAAGCGCTTCCATGAAGAAAATCACTGATCGCTTTAACATATCCCGTGAGAAGTTGGCCTATATCGTTGACTCCACTGCAGCGCCGATCTGTATTCTCGTACCGTTTTCCACCTGGGCTGTGTTCTTTGCAGGTTTGCTGGAAGAGAACAATGTCGCTGGTAACGGCATGGCGCTGTACATCCAAGCCATACCGTTTATGTTTTACGCCTGGATAGCGGCGGCGCTGGTGCCCCTGGTGGCACTGGGCATTATCCCCAATCTTGGCCCGATGCGAGCAGCGGAAGCCCGCGCTGAAGCTGGCCAGCCGCAGCCCGATGGCGCTGATGACAGCGCGCTGGAAATAGAAGATACAGGCAAAAAACGCCCTCATCTGCTCAATTTTCTGCTTCCCATTGCGACGCTGATTTTCTTCACCTGGTATTTTGAGATTGATGTGCTGCGCGGGGTGATGGTGGCGCTTGCAGTGACGCTAGTGCTTATCGCTGTGCAGCGGCTGTTAAGCTTCAACGATACGTTTGACACCGCGCTGGATGGCTTCAAAGCCATGATTATGCCACTCGGCACGTTGGTGGCTGGGTTTGTGCTTAAGGAGGTGAATGACCTGCTTGGCTTAACCAACTATGTGATCGAGAGCGTTCAGCCTTTAATGACCGCGGGTATGCTACCGGCGGTTGTCTTCGTCACCATGGCCTTTCTCGCTTTTGCGACCGCCTCCTTCTGGGGACTGTTTGCCGTGGCGATGCCTATCGTATTACCGCTTGCCAGTAGTATGGATGCGCATATGCCGCTCGTGGTGGGGGCTTTAATCTCCGCCAGTGCCTTTGGCAGCCACGCCTGCTTTTACGGTGATTCTACCGTCCTTTCTGCCCAAGGGGCGGGGTGTACGCCAATGGCTCATGCGTTAACGCAACTTCCCTATGTCTTAATAGCCGCTGTCGTGGCAACGGGCTTCTTTATAGTGGTGGGGAATATATGAAACACGCGACGACCTTTCCTACAACGGCCACCGAACCTCTGACAGGTGAGCCAACACCCAGTGCACTAGGCTTTTCGATGCCGGCGGAGTTTGCCCCCCATTCTGCCTGCTGGATGCTGTGGCCCCAGCGCCCCGATACATGGCGCTACGGTGCGAAGCCCGCTCAGCAAGCCTTTGTGGATGTGGCTGTGGCGATTGCTGAGAGCGAGACGGTCTTCGTGGGGGTTAACGATGAGCAGTATGAAAATGCCCGCAACCAGTTGCCTGCGCATATTCGGGTGGTTGAGTTGTCCAGCAATGATGCTTGGATGCGCGATGTCGGCCCCACCTTCATTACCCATCCCGATGGGCGACTCGCCATGGTGGACTGGGAGTTCAATGCCTGGGGCGGGTTGAAGGAGGGGCTCTACTTCCCATGGGACAAAGACAAACGGATTCGTTGTAAAATCAGTGAAATGCTGGGTATCCAACGCTTCGAGGCCCCGCTCGTACTAGAGGGCGGAGCCATTCACGTGGATGGTGAAGGTACGCTGATCACCACGGAAGAGTGCTTGCTGAATCCTAACCGTAATCCGGAGATGAGCCGCGCCACGATCGAACACTGGCTGCAGGAGTATTTAGGCGTCAGTCATATCATATGGTTACCGCGTGGCTGTTATCTAGACGAGACCGATGGTCACGTAGACAACCTGTGCTGCTTTATTGCGCCAGGCCATGTGGCGCTAACGTGGTGTGAGGATGAGCAAGATCCTCAGGGCGCTATTTGTCGTGAAGCATTGCGTGTGCTGGAAACCGCTACGGATGCTCAAGGCAGGCGGCTCACTATCCATAAGCTGCCGCAGCCAGGCCCACTTTATATTGCCGACGATGAAGCCAGTGGACTTGACCGCCTCAACAGCTCGCATCCCCGGTTACCTGGGGATCGAATGGCGGGGTCTTACGTCAACTTTTATATTAGTAACTCGGCCATTGTGATGCCCTTGCTGGATCCTCGTTACGATGAACAGGCCAAAGGCATTCTATCCCGGTTATTTCCCACGAAGAGGGTGATCGGCGTTACGGCAAGGGAAATACTGCTTGGCGGCGGGAACATTCACTGCATCACACAGCAGCAACCACGCGTGTAGCGTTTCGCAGGAAAAACGCCCTGTTCAGTCACAGGCTGAACAGGGCGCGGGGTAAAGCTACCTTTGGCTGTTACTGAATACGGTCATAGCCATTATTCATAAATGGATAGTCGGTGTATCCCTTCTCATCACCGCCATAGAACGTTTCGTGGTTCGGCTCGGTGAGTGGTGCGTTAACTCGGAAGCGCTCCGGCAAGTCGGGGTTGGCGATGTAGGGGCGGCCAAAGGCCACGGCATCAGTGGTGTTTTCGCTGATGCGTTTATCGGCGCGCTCGGCGTCGTAGTTGCCGCAGTAGATCAGGCTGCCGCTAAAGCGTTCGCGCATCTGCTCGCGGAAACCATCGGGGAAGGTGATATCGCCACCGGCCCAGTTGGGTTCGTTCAGGTGCAGGTAGGCAAGGCCGCGCTTGGAAAGCTGCTCGGCCATGTAAAATGCCATCGCTTCCGGCTCATCGTCGGTCAAACCAAACAACTCGATAAATGGCGTCATACGGATGCCGACCCGGTCAGCCCCGTAAACGTCAATCACCGCATCAACCACTTCCAGCGGGAAGCGAGCCCGGTTTTCCAGCGATCCGCCATACTGGTCGGTACGCTTGTTGGTGCCCGTCGCCAGGAACTGGTTAAGCAAGTAGGCGTTCGCGGCGTGGACTTCGACCATGTCGAAGCCGGCACGCTTGGCGCGTTCGGCCGCTTGGCGATAGTCGGCAACAATGCCAGGGATCTCGTCGGTTTCCAGCGCACGTGGTGTGCTGGTGGGGTGCTGACCCGCGGTGCCATCTTCAAACTCTACGAAACACTGGGCGCCTTCGCCTTTCAAGGCACTCGGTGCTACCGGCTGTTGGCCGTCAGGTTGAACCATTTCGTGAGAAACTCGCCCAACGTGCCACAGTTGCAGAGCAATACGGCCACCTTTGGCGTGTACTGCGTCAACAACGCCTTTCCAGCCTGTTTTCTGCTCATCCGTCCAAATACCGGGTGTATACACGTAGCCACGGGCAGTGGGAGATATGTTGGTGGCTTCGCTGATGATTAGCCCCGCTCCTGTGCGCTGGCCATAGTAAGCTTCCTGAAGTTCACCCGGTACGCTATCGGGTGTACGCGCCCGTGTCAGCGGCGCCATAACAACCCGGTTAGGAATCGATAGGCTGCCCAGTTGGAGGGGAGTAAACAGTGTTGCGAAAGCCATTAATTAAGCTCCTTTTGAATGCTTCGATGAAATAGTACGCACAAAAATAGACCAGTTTACTAGTTAGTGCCAGCCAGATATTTTTAAACGTATTTATGCGCTAGATAACCTTTTATGTGGCATCCAAACTCGCGATCTCTCTGGTACTCTTGCTGCTTATTACCAAGGATGTTGTTGATAGCATGTTAAAAAACGCCCCTCAGCGCCGCCCTTATCAGGTGGCGGAAACCATTAAATGCTGGATCGTGGACAGGCACCTAAAGCCGGGTGACCGGCTACCTAGCGAGTCGGAACTGATGGAGACCCTGCAGGTGTCGAAAGGGACAGTGCGCGAGAGTACGCGAGTACTGGAAGCCCAGGGGTTGGTCGAAACTCGCACAGGGCCCGGAGGCGGCGCTTTTGTGCGTGAGATGAGCGAGGCCAAAGCGGTATCGCTATTAAGTAATTACCTGTTTTTCAAAGAGATATCAATCAAGGATATCTACCAGATACGCTTGGCGTTAGAGCCTGAACTAGCCGCTTCGTTAGCCGGTAAAGTGGCTGCCAGTGATATGGTGCGTTTACGTGAAAGCCTGCATAGTTACGCAGACCCTGCGGACGATAGTGAGACTGAGCGTCAGCAACATCTTGATTCGCTGCATTTCCACCTAATGCTCGCTGAACTGGCCGGTGGCAATCAACTGCTGACATTTATTATCCGCTTCACCATACAGGTGCTCTCAGATCTGACGATTTATCACCGTCTCTATGAGCCAGTTACCCACGATTTAGGACAGACTGGCTGTCGTTATCATGCAGAAATTTTGGATGCCATTGAGCTTGGCGATGCCGAAAGCGCCTATAACATCATGCGCGAGCATATGCTTGATGCCCAACAAGTGATGAATCAGCAGGAGGCTCAGGTACGCCGAGGCTTTTTACCTGAGCCACTAGCGTAACGGGCTGAGGGCGGAAAACGCTATGGACGTGGCAGCTGCTGTAAAAATGCCATGATCACTCGCGTCGCGACTTCGCCGTCTTCGGCGGTAATAGCTTCGTCTGGGTGGTGGCTAAGCCCATCTTTACAGCGTACAAACAGCATGCCGATATCGGTTAATGCCTGCATCGCTAAGCCATCATGCCCAGCGCCGCTAAACATTCGCTCTGCCGGTTGGCCAACCTGGGTGCACGCCTGTTCGAGGGCGGTCATCATCCAGTCTGCACAGGCCACCGCATCGGCGCTGTAAGTGTTTTCAATATTAATGGTTAATCCGCGGCGAGTGGCGACTTCCGTTAAGGCGGCTGTTACGACGTCTCGCCCTTGATGGCGAATGCTCGCTTTGGGTGAGCGCAGCTCTATCGTGAACGTTACCTGAGCAGGTATAACGTTGACCGCATTGGGGTGGACATCGAGCCTGCCCACCACGCCGACCAACTCATCGGTATTCTGCAGTACGCTATCGATGGCAAGCACCATTTCCGCCGCGCCGACTAGCGCGTCATGACGTATGCCCATCGGTGTAGTGCCTGCGTGTCCGGCCTTGCCGCTTAGCGTGATTTGGTGGCGTTCAATGCCTGTTAAAGCCGTAACGATCCCCACGGCATGATCGCGCTGTTCCAGGATTGGCCCTTGTTCAATATGTACTTCTAAAAATCCCAAGGTGTTGGCAGGGTCGCGGGCGGTAGCGGGGATATCCTCAGGTGTGCAACCGAAGGCTATTAATGCCTCTCGCAGAGAGATTCCCTCGGCATCCTGGGCTTCCAGTTGGTCAGGTGTCACGCTCCCAGCCAGCGCTTTACTGCCGACCAGCGTGGTAGGGAAGCGAACGCCCTCTTCGTCGCCAAACGCGACCACTTCTATCCCGAATGGCAGCGTCACGCCTTCGCGTTTAAGTGCCTCCAAGGCCAATAGCGGTAGGGCCACGCCCAGCATGCCGTCGTATTTGCCGCCTTCTATCACTGAATCTTGATGAGATCCCATAATGAAGGTTTTCTCACCCGCTTGAGCCTTGGGGCAGCGACCCACAAGATTGCCTGCGGCATCCAGTTGGGGAGTAAGCCCCGCGTGTTCCATCCAGCGACTGATTAACGGCAGTACCTGACGATGCGCCTGGGAGCAGAACAGTCGCGTGACACCGGGGCCTGGCTCAGAGTATTGGGCAGCTTCGTCCAGGCGATCAATTAATGCCTTTCCCAGCTCGCCTTGATTAAAAGCAGTGTGAGCAACCGTGTTGGTCATAAACTCTCCAATAGGCGCTGGCACGGGGTGCCAGCAACAGAATAGGCGTTCTTTTAGCGCAGCGGCAGTTGATGCCAAAAGGCTTGAAAGTTCTCGGCCATAAACTCATCGACTAACGCCCGCAATGCGCCGACGACGTCCTCCGACCAGTCGATGCGCAAATCGATAGGCGCTTGATGAAACGACTCGATACGCAGTGCGGCCGAGCGTACACCGCGCTTATCGCCACCCGCTGATAGAGCAGCATCAAGAGCATCAATCAGATGCGTAAGCAGATGTTGGTCGTGATGAATAGGGAAGCGGGGCGACTCGTCGCGCTGAATGGCAGCGCTGCTATTAGTGGCGCTAAGGCGTAAAAATTGCTCTGCAAAAATCCTCACGACCTCGGTGCTCTGCAGCATATTCCCAGCGGCAGCGACGCTAGGGAAGCAGGTTTCAGCCACTTCCGGCACATTCTCTGCACCTGAATGTGCTGATGTGCGGCCCTGAGAATCCATCACCAAACATTGGCGCGATCCCGAGTCGTTGTCCTCGCTTACGGCGGCTCTAAGCGCCTGCCGGGCGCTGGCGCCCGCGGCAAGTGCTTCGTATATCCGAGCTGGGTACCACGGGTTGGTAAAGCGCCCTTGGGTGGCGCATGCCCCAATGCCTCGCCAACAGTGATGTACATAGCCTCCCACCGCCACTCCGCCTGTAGCGGTGATGGTAGCGACGGTGCCCGTGTCAGGATTGCAATGAACAAGTGAAAGCGTCATCGCGGTTTCCTATGTTGTTCAGTAACCCACGAGATGGCCAATCACCAACCCTACCCAGGCTAATACATACACCAACGCCATAAAGGGCATAATCGCCTTCAACCACTGGGCGTATGAGACGCGCCCCAACGCCAGCATGGCGAGTGTGCCGCCAGACGTGGGAACAATCAGGTTCGTTAAGCCGTCACCGACTTGGAATGCAGTGATCATCAGTTGACGGCTCATACCCACAAGATCCGCCACTGGAATCAGAATGGGCATTGTCACCAGTGCCTGACCAGAACCGGAAGGGATAAAGAGGTTGATAATACCCTGCACCACACTGGCCATAATCGCGGAAAATATTGACGGAATGCCGTCGATCATAGCGCTCAGCGAGTTAACGATGGTGTCAATAATCACTGCTTGCTCAAGGATGACCTGAATAGAGGCTGCCACCCCGATCACCAGCGCGCCTGCGGTCACGCTGGCTGCGCCCTCCATCATCTGTTTAACAATGCCGTTCGCCGATAGGCCGTTTAAGGCGCCAATGATGATCGCCAGCAGCAGGAACGTGCCTGCAATTTCATTGATATACCAACCGCGAGTGAACACGCCAATGAGCATAGCGACTAGTCCACCCACAAACACGACCATCGTAAGAATGTTGCGTTTGGTGAGAGAGTATTCGCTAAGCGGCTTGCTCAGTGCTTCCGCGTTATCCGGCTCTTCAAACTCCATTTTGACGACGCGTTTGCAGATATACAGCGAGAGCAGTGCAAGTGACGAAAGCACCAGCAACGTACGTAGCCAAGCGCCAGAGAAGGTCGGCAGTTCCGCGATCCCTTGAGCAACCCCCACGGTATAGGGATTGATGGGCGAGAGCGCAAAACCAATCCCAATACCACCAACGGCCATAGCAGTACCCACCAAACTGGAGCAGCCAATGGCGCTGGCGATGAGAACCGCAATGGGGACTAATGCAATGTTGTTTTCAAACCCGACGGCGACACCAAAAAAGCCGTAGATAAAGGTACCGACGACAATAATCACGTTACGCCGCTCAACGCCAACACGATTAACCGCTACGCCGATCGCGTTCTCTAACGCGCCGGTCTTTTGCAGAATATGAAACAGACCTCCGGCGATAAAGACGATAAATAGATACTGCGAGGCGGAGATAAGCCCTTCAGGAATCGCCACAAAAATATTGAAGAGTGGGATGTTGGCAACGTCTTCTAAATAGTCAAAAGAGCCCGGCACCACCACCGTTCGGCCATCTTGGGTAACTCGTTCAAATTCACCGGCGGGGATAATGAAGGTCAGAAAATAGGTAGCAACCAGAATAATAAAGATTAGCACCATGGGGTCGGGAACCGCCTGATACCACTTTTTACGCGAGCCAGAGGCTGCCGCGGTTTGTTGTTCAGCCATGAGGATACCCTGTCTTGTGATGTGTCTCAGCGTTGACGCTCGTTGGCGCCTTATCTTGAATTTATCATGATAAATAGCAGGGTCAAGCAAGGCTGAATTTTCAAACGCCAGGAACGCGCCGATTAGACCGATTTGGAGGCCTTAATCGCACGCTTGTTTGTGGAAAAGGGAATTAACGTCGTTGCCAAGGCCAGCGCCGTTTGGCAGGAGTGTCGATCTGCTGGAGCGCACTAGAGAGTGGCAGCATAATGGCTCCCAACTGGCGATAGCAGACCGCGCTGCTGAGTACCCCTGGGCACTGTTTGAGTAGCAGCTCGCACTGTTGTGAGGCGATATAGAGCTGTTCGGTGACGGCTGGGGCAAACAGCGGCTTGGACTGCTGGCAGCAGCGAGTGAGCTCCCGCGACAGCATGGAAAGCATGCTGGTATCCATCCAGCAGGGCAGCGGGTCTTCCAGGCGGCCGGCAATAGAGTGCTGTACCGCTTCAAAAGAGGTGCGCAAAAATATGACCGTTTGGCGAAGTTGCCGCTGCTCGCTAGTCATTCCACTGCTCCCTCACACTGGTTGCTTCCTGTGGGCATAATGTGGGCATAGACCCGACCATCTACTATTTGAAGTAAAGAGAGTGTTTCTCATTTGCATCTTTGTTGACGATAGCGCTACTCCATCGACCTGTCAATGCTATGGCTATAAGGCGCAGTAGCTTATGAGCCCGCCTCAAACAGCTGCCAGTCGTTATTGGTCAGTGGTTTTGCTCCATTTTCAGTCACCACCACGGTGTCGCTTATGCCAACGCCCCACTGGCCGGTCACCCGCAGGCAGAGTGGCAGGTGAAACACCATGTTGGTTTCAAAAGTGCGGGCCTGCCCTTTGGCGATAAAGCCGGTGCCCTCCACCCAGCTAGGCGGAAACTGAGCGCCCACGGCGTAGCCAAAGACACCGGAGAAAAAATACTGGTCACGCTGGGGAGCGAGTAGGGCATCAGCCGCCTGGGCCGCGGCATCAAAGGTATTGCCTGGACGCATGGCGTCGCAGAGCGCTTCAAACAGTGAGCGGCAAAGATCCCGAGTGGCGGAGAGAGCCGGGTTTGGAGCACCCGTCACGGCAGTCCGCATCATGGGTGCCGTATAGCGTTGGTAAGCGGCACCGAACTCTAGGAAAACCGGTTCGTTAGGCTGTATGACACGCCGCTTATGGTTGACGTGAATCACACCAATACGGTGCCCACTGGTCACAATTGGCTGGAGGCTCATAAACTCGCTGCCGTTTTCGAGCAGCGCTTTGACGCCCACGGCGGCAATATCGTTGTCGGTCATGCCGGGGCAAATACTCTGTATCGCGGTCTCTAACCCGAGAGCGGTGATTCGTGCGCTCTCTTGCAGCATCTCAAGTTCGGCAGGACTTTTGACAATCCTAATCGCATCAACCACCACGCCTGCTTCGCTAAAACGCTCACGGCCGATAGTCTGCATCAGCGCATCAATCACCCCAAAGCGCAGCCCGCTGCTCCAGCCATCAATACCAATTAGCTGGCAAGGAGAAAGCAGGTCTGCCAGCGGCGTGATGATTTCATCCAAATTTTCCCAGCGGTAACCGATGATCTCATCGACCCGAGCGGTAACTACTGCCGCACCGGTTTCAATCGAGGCGACTTGTAGCACTAGCCGCGCTTGGGTGCAGACTAGGCAAGCGTGCACCGAGACTTCAAAAGTGTGGTAGCCGGTGAGGTAATTGATATCGGCGGGGTCGGTCAGCAGCAGCGCATCTAATCCATGCTCTGTCATGGCATTGCGCACCTTATCCATGCGCGCTTGGTATTCGGCAGCGGGAAAGGGCAGTTCACTCTGGGCGAGCGTTTCCGCAAGGGCTGTGCGGTAGTGGTGGTAATCCATAGCGACCTCCATCAATAGGTAAGGTCAGTATAGGCACTTGCTTTAAGCTCGCTTTTATCTCACTCAACGCTAGCGGGTGAACGGGAAAGTTTCCTGCGAAAAGTAGAAAACGGCGCAACCGGTTAGCTTGAAAGCTCGCCTTCATAAGGGCTGTATATAAAAACGAGAGGTAACTTTTTCCAGTGTAATGGTCGCGTCTTTTTTAAGAGTCAGTGTTGCTTTATTAATAACATTTTCTTGTGGGGTGAAAAGTGTTTTTCCTCTGCAAGCCCTGTATATGCTGATGCTTGCGCATTATGTCAGCGATCTATATGATCATATTGGTTAAAATAATCAACAAAAGGAAGGTGGTAAATGCAACCTCAAACTTCTTCTGGTCATGTGGCTTCCTACTATGCGGCATCGTCAAACTCCACGTCACAAAGGCCCATGCTGGAGGGGGATGTGGAGTGTGATGTCTGTGTCGTGGGGGCTGGATTTACAGGTATCTCAGCAGCGCTGCATTTGGCGGAACGCGGTCACCGAGTGGTGGTGCTGGAAAGTGTTGCGATAGGCTTCGGAGCTTCCGGTCGCAATGGCGGGCAGATCGTTAATAGCTATAGCCGTGATATGGATGTTATCGAAAAACAAAACGGCGCTGAAACCGCCCGAGCGCTGGGGGCTATGGCATTCGAGGGTAACCAAATTATCCGTCAGCGCATTGAAAAGTATCAGATCAACTGCGACCTAAAAGATGGCAACCTTTTTGCCGCCTGTAATAAGAAACAGTGGGAAGGCTTAAAGGATCAAAAAAGCTTATGGGAACGCTATGGCCATCAGCAGCTTGAGCTGCTGGAAGGCGAAGAGGTCAAGCGAGAGATAGGCAGCGAACGCTATGTGGGCGCCTTGGTGGATCACTCTGGTGGGCATTTGCATCCCCTCAATCTGGTGCTGGGGCAGGCGGCGGCGCTGGAGTCGTTGGGTGGAAAGATTTTTGAACATTCCCCCGTGACAAACGTGGAACACGGCGAACCGGTAATACTGCATACCCCCAAGGGCCGAGTGACCGCTCAGCGAGTGATCATGGCTGGCAATGCCTATTTGCAAGGGTTGCTACCCAAGCTGGAAAGCAAAGCGATGCCTTGCGGCACCCAGATCATTACCACTGAGCCGCTGTCTGCCGTGTTAGCCACGCGATTACTGCCTAACGATAAAGCGGTCGAGGATTGTAATTACCTCTTGGATTACTATCGCTTAACCGCCGATAACCGTTTGCTGTATGGCGGAGGCGTGAACTATGGCGGGCAAGAGCCCACCAGTATTGAGGCAGCTATTCGACCAAAAATGCTGTCTACCTTCCCTGAGCTTGGCGATGTTCGTGTCGATTACGCCTGGAGCGGTAACTTCTTGCTAACACTCAACCGCCTGCCGCAATTTGGCCGCATTAATAGCAACGTTTACTACGCCCAGGGGTACTCTGGCCATGGGGTAACGTGCTCCCATCTGGCTGGCAAGTTAGTGGCAGAAACGATTAGCGGTGAAGAAGCGCGTTTCGAAGCCTTTGCGCAGATTTCCCACCTGCCCATGCCCGGTGGGCGTCTGTTACGTGTGCCGCTTTCCGCAATGGGTGCGTGGTTCTACGCGATGCGTGACCGGCTGGCAGTCTAGTGCTGATTAGTTTGATGATGGCTTGAAAACGGGCTGGCGAATACGTTCGTCAGCCCGTTTTTATTTGCCACGGATGCTCACGGAGAACACGGCATAAAAAGCTAATAGAAGGACGGGATAGCAGGGTAAGGCAGGCATAAGTAAAGAGAGAGACGGCGAGCAGCGCCTCTCTCTGTTTTATCAACCTGTTCTATCAACGATCTAACCACTCATACGTGGCGCAGGTACCAATCGTATTCCATGGAGCTGACTTCGCGCATGGTGTCGGCGCGCTCTGCTTGACGGTTGGCAATGAACACTTCAAGAAAGTCTTCGCCAAGTTGTTCGCCGAGTACGTGGTTGTTACCTAGCAAGTGCAGCGCGTGTGCCCAGCTGTTAGTCAGCTGAGGTGCAATTTGCTCATAGGCGTTGCCGATGATGGGTTCGGCAGGTGCAATCTGCTGGGTTAGGCCATGGTGGATGGATGCCAGCACGGTAGCCAGTAAAAGGTAGGGGTTTACGTCGGCACCCGCTACGCGATGCTCTATTCGTCGTGCTTCTTTCGGGCCAGCGGGTACGCGTATTGCCACGGAGCGGTTGTCGTACCCCCAGGCAGGTGCCATGGGCACATAGAGCCCTTCCTGAAAACGGCGAAACGAATTGAGGTTAGGGGCCAGCAGTGCCATGGAGTCTGGCATCAGTTCCAGCAACCCTCCTACAGCGTGTTGTAGTGCTGCGCTCTGCAACGGGTCGTCGCCGTTTTCGGCAAAGATGTTATGTCCGTTGCTATCTATCAGACTGACGTGAACATGGGTACCGCTACCGGCTTCTGAACCGTATGGCTTGGCCATAAAGGTAGCTTCAAAGCCATGCTTTAATGCAACGCCCTTGATGAGGCGCTTGAGCAGTACCGAGTGGTCGCAGGCGCTTAACGCATCATCTGTATGAATCAGGTTGGCTTCAAATTGACCTGGTGCGCACTCTTTCAATACCGTATCCAGCGGCAAACCTTGCGCCTGGGCGGCACACTGCAAGTCATTGATAAATTCAGCGTACTCATCTAATTCCAGCACCGAATATAGCTGGCTTTGAGTGGCCCGCTCGCCGCTGGAGGGGGACTGAGGTGGCTGAATTAAGTTTTCTTCGTCACGTACGCGGTCGACCAGATAAAACTCTAGCTCAAGGGCGACGACGGGGGTTAAGCCACGGTCGGAGAACTGCTTAAGAATGCGCCGGAGTATTTGGCGAGGGTCGGCAAAAAACGGCGAGCCATCCATTTCCTCCATGGTCATTAACAGCTGGCCATACTGGTTGTTATCCATCCATGTGACCGGGTTAAGTGTGCCGGGAATGGCGCGACAGACGCGGTCACCGTCACCGCTGGAAAGCCCAAGTCCGGTCTCTTCCACGGTGTTGCCATTGATGTCCAACGCAAAGACCGAAGCCGGCAAATAAATGCCTTTTTCAAACACTTTGGCGAGGTTGTCGCAAGGAATGCGCTTTCCTCGGATGACACCGTTAAGGTCACTGATCAACAGGTCAATGGTGGTGATGTCTGGGTGCTGGTCGAGAAAGTCCGAGGCTACGTTTTGAGCGTCTGTGTCATTGGCAGAGGACATACGTTGTACCTTATTTTTATGCCGTGTTAGTTGTGTTTCTACTAACAGTATCCTTGCGGTGTCGATCGTTTCTGTCAATTATTTAATAACAAAAAGCATATAAAAAATTATCCTTCATTATAAATTTGTTTCTTAATCCGTTGTTTTTCAGTTGCTTGGTGTGTTTTTTGGCAAAAAAGGCATTTTGCGCTTGGAAAATAAAATGAGTCACGCTATGTTGAATTGAGTGTTGAATAAAACATAACAACCGACAAAGTGGTTTGACTATGCAAGCAACGCATTCTCCGCGCCCCCTGGTGGGGGTTATCGCCTGCTGCCGAGAGGTGGAAGGTCATCCTGCCCAAATGGTGACCGATAAATTTCTTCAGGCGCTCTATCACTATGGCGTTACGCCGGTGGTTCTCCCGGTGCTGGTGGCTGATATAGCGTCGCCCGAGCAGCGCGCAGAGCAGGCTGTCGATCTGTTGGGCAGCCTGGATGGCTTGATGCTCACCGGCAGTTACACCAATGTCTCGCCTGATCGCTATGGCGCTGAACGCGCCCCGGAGAATACCCGTGACGACGCACGGCGTGACGAAGCGGCGCTTTGCTGGGTGCATGAGGCGTTACGCCAGGCGTTACCTTTATTTGGCATTTGTCGTGGCTTTCAGGAAATGAACGTCGCCCTTGGGGGCACGCTTCACCAAGCCGTACAAACGCTACCAGGCATGCTCGACCACCGTGAGCCGCCTGCTGACGACATGGCGGGCCATTATGCACCCTCCCACGCGGTAAAAATTCGCGCTAATGGGGCCTTGGCTGCGCTCTATAGCGATGAACATGCTGAGGTAAATTCACTGCACCAGCAGGGGATCGATCGGCTTGCGCCGGGGCTGGAAGCAGAAGCCTGGGCACCGGATGGGTTAGTCGAAGCGGTCTCCGTGCGCGGCGCCGCCGCGTTTGCACTGGCTGTTCAGTGGCATCCAGAGTGGCGCCCTAAAGAACATCCTTTCTATGACGCACTGTTCCAGGGATTTGCGACGGCCTGCCGTCAGCGTCGTACCCAACGTGCCGCCCAGCTTGCTGTCGGCTGAACGCTTGTTGCAACGATTTGAGCAGGAACTGATTTATGCAGACCCAGGATTACCAGGCGTTGGATCGCCAGCACCATCTTCATCCCTTCACCGACTTTAAATCCCTCGGTGAAGAGGGAAGCCGCATCATCACTCATGCCGAAGGGGTATACATTTACGATAGCCAGGGCAATCGCATTCTTGATGGTATGGCGGGACTTTGGTGCGTAAATCTCGGTTACGGGCGTCAGGAGTTGGTTGCGGCTGCCTCCGAGCAGATGCAGCAGTTGCCGTATTACAACAACTTCTTTAAAACCACCCACCCACCGGCAGTGAAGCTGGCCGCCAAGCTAAGTGAGCTGGCACCCGAGCATATCAATCATGTGTTCTTCACCGGATCCGGTTCCGAAGCCAACGATACCGTGCTGCGCATGGTGCGCCGCTATTGGGCAATCAAAGGCAAGCCGGAAAAGCAGTGGATCATCTCGCGTGAAAATGGTTATCACGGTTCTACCGTGGCGGGTATGAGCCTTGGCGGCATGGCGCCGATGCATGATCAAGGTGGCCCTTGTGTGCCGGGAATTACCCATATTTGCCAGCCTTACTGGTTTGGGGATGGTCGCGACATGAGTCAGGAGGCCTTCGGCAAGCAGTGTGCCCAAGCGTTAGAAGAGAAAATCCTGTTATTAGGTGAAGACAACGTAGCGGCTTTTATTGCCGAGCCGGTGCAGGGCGCAGGTGGTGCGATCATTCCGCCGGACAGCTATTGGCCTGCGGTGAAAGAAGTTCTGGCTAAGTACGATATTTTGCTGATTGCCGACGAAGTCATTTGCGGCTTTGGGCGTTTAGGCGAGTGGTTTGGCAGTACTCACTATGGGCTAACACCTGACCTGATGCCGATTGCCAAGGGGCTGTCGTCGGGCTATCTGCCCATTGGCGCGGTGCTGGTGGGAGATCGCGTGGCCGATACATTGATAGAAGAGGGCGGTGAGTTCTTCCACGGCTTTACTTACTCCGGCCACCCGGTCTGTGCGGCTGTTGCGCTTAAAAACCTCGAACTGATGGAAAGTGAGCAAGTGGTCGACAACGTTCGCAATGACCTGGGCCCTTATCTGGCTAAACGCTGGCAGGAACTGGCTGAACATCCGCTGGTGGGTGAGGTGCGTTCGTTAGGCTTGATCGGCGCACTGGAACTAGTCGCTGACAAGAGCACTGGCGAGCGCTTCGATAAATCCCTTTCCGTAGGCAATCTGTGCCGTGATTTGTGTTTCGAAAGCGGGCTAGTGATGCGCTCAGTGGGCGACACCATGGTGATATCCCCGCCGCTCATCATCACGCACAGTGAAATTGATGAACTGGTGAGCAAAGCGCGTTTGGCACTGGACAAAACAGCCGAAAAGCTGGCGATAACACACCCCATGGAGAGTGCATAATGGCGGTAGATAACACGAAAATCCTAGCCGACTGGCAAGCAAAAGCAGCGTCACTGAGCTTTGAAACGCGCGCTTTTATCAATGGCGAGTTTGTGGCCGCCGTCGCTGGCAGCACACTAACCAGTATCAATCCTGCTACCGGAAGCGTGCTTGCGGAAGTGGCCAGCTGCGATGCGCTAGATGCTGAGCGTGCAACGCAAGCAGCCCGTGCAACCTTTGAAAGTGGTGTCTGGTCACGTTGCCACCCGAGTCAGCGCAAACGCGTGCTGCTGCGCCTGGCCGATTTGGTCGAGGCACACCGCGATGAATTGGCGTTACTCGATACGCTCGATATGGGTAAGCCGATTTCCAGCTCACTAGGGGATTTGGCAGGCACTGTCGCTTGCTTACGCTATCAGGCGGAGTGTATCGACAAGCTTTATGGCGAAGTGGCCCCCACGGGAGATAGCGCACTTGGGTTAGTGTTACGCGAGCCCATGGGGGTCGTGGCGGCCATTGTGCCATGGAATTTTCCACTGATGATGACGTCCTGGAAGATTGCCCCAGCACTGGCCGCGGGCAATAGCGTCATTCTCAAACCGTCGGAAAAATCGCCTTTATCAGCGCTGCGCTTGGCGCATCTTGCCCAGGAAGCCGGTATTCCTGACGGCGTATTTCAGGTTTTACCCGGTTACGGCCATACGGTGGGCAAAGCTCTGGCGCTCTCCATGCAGGTAGATTGTCTGGCGTTTACCGGCTCCACGGCTGTGGGTAAACAGCTCATGCAGTACGCTGGACAATCCAACCTGAAACGCGTGTTTCTAGAGTGCGGTGGCAAAAGCCCTAATATCGTTTTCGCTGACTGCCAATATCTCGATGCCGTCGCCCAAAGCGCTGCGGAAGCTATTTTCCACAACCAAGGCGAAGTCTGTATTGCCGGTTCGCGACTGTTGGTGGAAAACAGTATTCGCAAGGATTTTGTGGCCCGCGTGGTGAAAGCTGCTGAGCGCATGCAGCCAGGAGACCCGCTCGACCCGGATAGCTTTATGGGCGCCATGGTCGATGAAGCGCAGTACCTGCGGGTACTTGATTATATTCGCCAAGGAAAGAGCGAAGGCGCCACCCTGACGCTAGAGGGCGAAGCCAATCACACCCAGGGATATTTCCTGTCTCCGACGATTTTCGATGACGTAACCCCCGATATGCGCATTGGCCGCGAAGAGATCTTTGGGCCCGTGCTGAGTGTGTTCGGTTTCGACAGCGAAGAGCAAGCGATTGCACTGGCGAATGATAGTGACTTTGGCCTCGCTGCCGGCGTTTGGAGCCAGGATATTGACCGCATTATACGGGTCTCGCGGCGTCTGCAATCCGGTCAGGTATACGTGAATAACTGGGCGGGTATCGATCAGACAGTGCCTTTCGGCGGCGTGAAGCAGTCGGGCAATGGGCGCGATAAATCGCTTCACGCGCAGGAGAAATACTGCGAAGTGAAGACGGTGTGGATGTCGCTAAGCGTTTGAACCATCGAAGTTCGTAACGAGCTTCGCCTGGGTACTTCACCCTTTATTGATTCGATTCAATAGCGCTAGGTGTCACGGCAAATGCCGTGCCCCCTCGCCGAGGGGGCCTTGTGCCTGAAAAAACAATAAAAACAAGCATAACAATGATCGGAGTCGCCATCACTGCAATGATTTCCTAACGGAAATACGACGACCAATAATCAAACATTAAGTGAGAACATTATGTCGACTGACCACACTGCTAAGGAAGACCAAGAAACTCCCCGCCCAAGTTTAAAAGCGACCATGATACCGATTGTGTTTATGGCGGCATCATTGGGCGTATTTATTGGTTACTTCGAGACGGATCCGCACTTGCCACTTTTTTTGAGTGCGATTGTAGCGACGATAGTGGCTATTGCGACGGGTAGCCGCTGGAAGCATCTCGAAGCGGGTATTTTACGTTCCATAGGCCTGACCACACAGGCGATTGTGATTCTAATCATTATCGGCACCATTATTGGCTACTGGATTGCCGGTGGGATTGTGCCCACCATGATCTATTACGGGCTGAGCATTTTGGCACCAGACTACTTTTTGGTTGCGGCGTGCTTGATCTGCTGTTTGGTATCGTTGGCTGGTGGTAACGCCTGGACGGCGGCAGGCACTATTGGTATCGCCCTGATGGGCGTCGGTGAAGGGCTAGGCCTTAATCCGGCGATGGTAGCAGGTGCTGTGATCTCTGGGGTTTATTTTGGCGACAAGATTTCTCCGCTTTCCGAAACTACCAACATGGCGCCAGGTGTGGTCAGTGTCGACCTGTTTGAACACATTCGCTATATGCTCTACACCACGGTTCCGGCGCTCGCGGTGGCGCTAGTGCTTTACACCATTATTGGCCTGAACATGACGCCTTCAGGTGATGGTGCGGCACAAGTAGCCGAGTTGCAGCAGAGTCTAGATGAACTGTTTATGATCAGTCCCTGGCTGCTGCTGGTGCCTGCGGCAGTTATCGTGATGATGGTCAAGAAGGTGCCGGCCATTCCTGCCCTTTCTGTTGGTTCGTTGATGGGTATTGTTTGCGCGATTGTGGTTCAGGGCGTACCTCTAGGTGATAGCTTTACTATTTTTGTGGAAGGCTACGCGGTAGACACTGGAAACGCCACGGTGGACGACCTGCTGACCAACGGCGGTGTTAGCGCCATGATGTGGACTGTTTCGCTGATCATTATCGCGATGAGCTTTGGCGGGATTCTTGAGTCGGCGGGGTTCTTTCGTACCATCGTGGAAAGTCTGCTCAAACTGGCCAAGACCACTGGCAGCCTGATTGCTACTACAGTGGCGACATCGATGGCTGCTAACGTAGTGGGTTGCGATCAGTATCTAAGTATTATTCTTCCTGCCCGCATGTATGCCAGCGAGTACAAGCGTCGCTCGCTGAAACTGAAAAACCTGTCTCGCACGGTAGAAGATGCTGGCACCATGACGTCGCCTCTGGTGCCTTGGAATACCTGTGGTGCCTTTATGTTTGCCACGCTGGGCGTCAGTGCTTTCAGTTACGCGCCTTATGCCTTTCTAGCGCTGCTTAGTCCGTTATTTGCCATTCTTTACGGCTTTACCGGCTTCCGAATTGCTTACGAAGACGAGCCGCAAGAGGCTGAAGTGGTCGTGGGATTGGCTGATGCTCGAAGTACTTGAGCTGACCACGACGATGCACACCGACTAAGCGAATTATCTTTTGTAGAAAGCGATCATTTAATTAAGTTTTTGCCCCACAGCCGTGGGGTTTTTTTTGCGCTATTATGTGCCCGTCAATAGACCAACAACGTAATTTACTTATTGATAGGGAGTGAAAAAAAGCATGTCGGATGACGTGGGTGCGAGCTTGCGCTCCCTGCGCAAGCAGCGAGGGATTTCGCAGCGAGAACTAGCAAAGTTGTGTGGGGTTACCCACTCAAGTCTTTCGCTAATAGAGCAAGGAAAAGTTAGCCCATCCGTCAGTTCCCTGAAGAAAATCCTAAACGCATTCTCTATGAGCGTCGGTGATTTTTTTACGATGGATCTTGATAGTCAGGAGCAGGTTTTCTATTCGGCGGATGATTTAGTTGATATTGCTTCCGGTGATATTTCCTTCAAGCTTGTCGGGGCAAATCGTCCTAACCGTGCCTTGGCTTTTATGGTTGAGCGATATTTACCGGGTGCTGATACTGGGCAAGCCATGATTACTCACTATGGTGAAGAGGCTGGTTTTGTCGTGGAAGGTGAGATTGAAATCATTGTTGGAAGTAATACGAGGCGCTTAGGGCCAGGTGAATCATACTATTTCAAGACAAGCACTCCGCACCGTTTCAGAAACATTGGCGATGTTCCCTGCAAGATAATTAGCTGCGCTACGCCAGGTAAGGCGTTCTGATATTACTGGTTTGTATTGTGCGGCAATTGTCGCATTGATGTCGTGCAAATCGTTTGGGCACTGCCTCAACGCTAGCGGGTGAGTAGGAATATTCCCTGAATGAAATAGAAAACCCCAATACCGGTCACGATCCAGCGCGTCCAGGTGCGGAAGTTGGCATCGGTGAGGCGGTGTAAAATGCGGTTGCCGGTGTGGGTGCCAAAGATCGCAAACGGCGCCGCTAGCAGCACAATGCCCCATTCGCCGGTACTAAGCGCCATGGCGGCGCCGAGATAGAAGATGATTTTAATGCTGTGAGCCACTACCTGAATCATTGCCTTGGTCGCCACGACTTGGCGGCGATCCATACGTGAGCGGACAAAGAAGATATCGATTAGCGGCCCGGAAACCCCTGCGGCAATCGTCAAACCGCCAGAGGCGATGCCGCAGCACAGTGCGTGGCTGGCGCGGTTGGCATCCAGGTGAAACCAGCGCTTGGGCAGCCATACCAAAATCGGCATTAGGCCAATCAATATAGAGACGCTGGCGGCATTGGGGCTGTAGCTGAACAGCAGAAGCAGGCCCGCGGCGCTTAGTACACCCAGCGTCATAAAAGCGACAATGCGCCAGACAATATAGCGCCGTGACAGCCACGCCCGCGAACCGTTAGACGTGAGTTGAATAACCCCGTGAACGGCCATCGCCGTGCCGGCGGGAAAGATCAGCAGCAGAAACCATAGCAGTACCAATCCGCCCGCCATACCAAACACCCCGGAGAGCATCGAGGTAAAAAACACCACGCTAACCAGGGCAGCACCCATCCATAGTGACATCGTCAGCTTCCTTAACTACGACAGAATGGCCAGATCTGGTAAAACTTGCGGCATTGAAACTCCGCTTCGCAAGCATTGAGCTGGGCTTGGTAACGGTTAGCGCGAGCAGCTACTTGTCTCCCCGCACTCAATACCTGTGGTTTGCCGCGGTAAGAACCCCGCTGGTAGCCCCCCGCGCCTTCGTGATAGGCGTAGTAGAGGTGCTCGGGATTACTGAGCGATATGCCCGCCTGCTGCTGGGAACGACGGTTGTACCAGCCAATAAAGTCCGTGGCGTGTTTCATATGAGTACGCCGGGCAAACAGGCTGCCCGCTTGATCCTCATACTCCCCCCAAACGGGGTCTTGGGCCTGGGCGTAGCCTTTGGCAGAAGAGGGCCGGGGGCCGGGGATAAAGCCTAGATAGTACTTGCGATCCGGGCGGATATGGCTACGAAACGAAGACTCCTGCTGAATAAACGCCATCTGGGTGGCGATCGGTGTGCCCCACTTCTCCTCTGATTCCTGGGCGTAGTCGTACCAACTGGGCTGCTCGCGGAAGATCTCGCAGATATTGCTTTGATCCTGAGGCGGGTTGGGCGCAAAGGTGGCGCAGCCCGAGAGCAGGAGCACAAGACTTAGTGATGCCCAGAGGCGAAGCCTAGCGAAAGCAGCCGAAGAGGCGACGATGAAATTATCAACAGGGTGACGCATAAAAGTCCTTGTGTATAAACCGTTCAAAGCTTGTGGATAAGGTGTTGAGAAACACTTCCTTCCTTACCTGTGCACTATTAATAACGCCTAGCGCAGCAGTGCTTCCAGGCTGCGACGCAGGCGCTGTGCTTCACGCACCAGCGTTTCCCCTGATAGCATGCCGACGCCCATTACTAAGCCGACGCGCGGATCGGTTGGTGCACACACTGGGCTTAATGGACGCACAATTAAATGCTCTTTCAGCAGTGACTGAGCGATTCCCACATCGTTAACGCCCGGCTCAAACTCGACGCAAAGGCTAATAGCACTGCTCGGTGGCGAAACGCTGCGCACCTGCGGCAGCGAATGTAGTTGATCATGCAGCACCTGTTGGCGCCCTAGGTAGTCGCGTTGAATGCGCCGACACCAGGCATCCAAATCACCATCAAAAATAAATTGTGCTAGTACGGCCTGATCCAGCATGCGTCCTTCGCGGAATAGTTCACTGCGCAAGCGGTTCATTGGCCCCGCTAAATGACGCGGTACCACTAAATAGCCTAAGCGCAGTCCTGGAAACATCATCTTGGAAAACGAGCCCACCAGCAAGTGGCGCTCCGAGTGCGGGTCAAAGAGCAGATTGGAGTGGTCGTCGCGGTTAAACTCGTAATCATCTTCGACAATATACGCGGGCGCTAGGGCATCGCATAAGCGCTGTTTATCCACCGCACTGGTAGGCACGCTGAGCGGGTAATGGTGCGAGCCGGTCAAGTAGGCCAGCTTGACCGGGCCAGGAGCAGGCGGAAGCATGTGCCCCTGACCTGGCAGCCACGCCACCGGTTCGATTTCCAAACCTGCGGCGGTAAAGACGTTGCGCGCTCCCCAGTAGCAGGGCGACTCCATGGCAACAGTGTTGCCCACATCAGCCAACGCCACGGCGCATAGCTCAATGCCGTTATGGGTACCGTCAGTGATGATGATCTGTTCCGTGTCGCAACTAATATTGCGCCAGCGCGCCAGAAAATCGCGTATCGCGCGCTTTAATGGGCCGTAGCCACCGGTGGAGTAGGAGAGCAGCAGGGCGTTTTGCGGCACCGTTACGCTGGCGTAGAGCTGCCGCCATTTACGCATCGGGAATTGGGCGATATCGGGAATGCCGGGCACGAAGGCGCCGCTTTGGATCATGCTAGCGCCTGGGCCATCCAGCACCCGCTGGGCGCGTGATGAGAGCTGTGCATTGCCATGCAAGGAAAGGCTGGGCGTAACGGGCCGACACGTCCAGGTGCCTTGGCCGTGGGCGGTCTTAAGCAGTGCCTCCTCGAGTAGCGTATGGATCGCCAGCGCCAGGGTTTGGCGGGCAACGCCAAGGGCATCCGCCAACTGGCGATGGGAGGGCAGCCGCAGCCCGGCAGGCCACTGCTGGGTAATGGCTTGTCGCAATGCCTGCTCAATACGCACCTGCTTACTCAACCGTTCCGGTTGGAGTGCATAAAGCTGTACAAGTTGGTGCACGACCTCCTTACGATCCATTTGAACACCCCTTAATCCCGCTTAACCCGCTAACGGCGGGCACTTAGACGAAAGCCGTATGAAAATAGTGCACCCTTTCGGTGCGCATGAAAAGTGGTCTAGTCGAACGCAAAAGTGGTGCGTTCGCGTTTTCTCTCCCGCCTGCTAGCGTGTGGCCATCCTGTTTGGCGAAACCGTTAAAAACATGCCTATTCAAAGAAAGGCTGTTAAAACAGGATCAGGATACTGCGCCCCTGAGCGCCTACGACAACATCCAATAACTCGCAGGACAATTTCAAATGACCACATCCTCATCAGAACAGGAAGGGCTCGTCCGGGTACTCGCCCGTGGCGATGTATTAGCGCTGGCCTTCGGTGCCATGATCGGTTGGGGCTGGATTGTACTCACCGGTACCGCCATTCAATCCGCTGGCAGCCTAGGCGCCATTATAGCGTTTATTATCGGCGGTTTAGCGATTGTCTTGGTTGGCCTTACCTATGCTGAACTTGCCGCTGCGATGCCCAAAGTCGGTGGCGAGCACGTCTACAGCTACCGCGCCTTGGGCCACTTACCTTCTTTCTTGTGCACCTGGGCGATTATTCTAGGCTACCTAAGCGTGGTGGCCTTTGAAGCGGTAGCACTTCCCACAGTGATTGAACATCTGGCGCCCAACTATGCCGTCGGTCATCTGTGGACGATTGCCGGCTGGGAAGTTAAAGCCACCTGGGTAGCGGTAGGTGTAGGTGGCTCGTTGGTCATGATGATCATCAATTACTTCGGTGTGACCACCGCTGCGCTGCTGCAAAAGGTAGTGACTGGGTTAATTCTGCTGGTGGGGGTCATGTTTGTCACCGGTTCGCTGTTTGAAGGCGAAACCATCAATATGATGCCGCTCTTCACCCAGGCCGACACCGGCGTGTTCGCAGGCATTGTAGCGGTGCTGGTCATGGTGCCGTTTCTGTTTGTGGGGTTTGACGTTATCCCCCAGGCCGCTGAAGAGATCAATCTGCCCTATAAGGCCATCGGCAAAGTGCTGATGATGTCGGTGATTCTGGCGGTGGTGTGGTATGCGCTGATTATTCTGGCGACCAGCCTGGCGCTCAACAGCACTGAACTGGCGGCCAGTTCACTGAGTGTGCCGGACGCCATGGGAAGCCTGTTTAACGCCGCGTGGGCCAGCAACTTAATGGTCATGGCGGGTATTGCGGGCATTATTACTAGTTGGAACGCCTTCTATATCGGCGGCTCTCGGGCAATCTATGCCCTCGCTAAAGCAGGCATGCTACCTGCGCCGTTTGCCAAGCTGCATCCTCGCTACAGAACCCCTACTAATGCCATCTTTATGATGGGCTTTCTCTCCTGTTTGGCGCCCTTCTTTGGCCGCCCAGCATTGGTGTGGATCGTTAATGCGGGTGGCTTGGGCATCGTATTGGCCTACCTGTTTGTGGCGATCTCCTTTGTGGTGCTACGGGTGCGCGAGCCGGATATGCCCCGCCCATTCAAGGTAAGTAACGGCAAGCTGTGCGGCACCCTCGCTATCATTCTTTCTTTCGGTATGGCGTGCCTCTACCTGCCCGGTAGCCCGGCGGCACTGAGCGTCGCGGAGTGGACTATCTTTGCTGGCTGGGCGGTGCTGGGCATCGTGCTTTACGTGCATGCGCTGCGCACCTACGGGCGTGACTACAGCGATCGCCATATGCAAGTGGACCTGTAAGCCGTCCTACGAGATTTCTGGACTTAAGCTTTTTAGGAGCAACGTATGAGCTTTATCGAACAGTGGTTGCACGATGCGGTTCCAGCCCTGGTGGGTGGCGAGTGGCGTACAGGTCAACAAACCTTTGCGGTGGATAACCCCGCCACCGGTGAAACCATTGCCCGGGTGGCGGATATGGGCGCCGATGATACCCGTGACGCCGTGGCCGCCGCCTACAACGCTGGCGCTGCCTGGCGGGCCACACCGGTCAAGCAGCGCTCGGCACTGCTACGGCGCTGGTTTGAGCTTATTAACGAACACGCCGACGACCTGGCCCGTCTGATGACCCTGGAGCAGGGCAAGCCGCTGACGGAAGCCAAAGGCGAAGTCACCTACGGTGCGTCGTTTATCGAGTTCTTCGCCGAAGAAGCCAAGCGTATGGCAGGAGAAACCCTACCAAGTCATGGCGCGGACAAACGCTTATTGGTTCTGCGCGAGCCGGTAGGTGTGGTGGCGGCAATTACCCCATGGAACTTCCCGCTGGCGATGATTACCCGCAAGTGCGCCCCGGCCCTGGCGGCGGGCTGCACCGTGGTGATCAAGCCCGCCGAAGCCACGCCGCTCACCGCGCTTGCCGCCGCTTACCTGGCGCTGGAAGCGGGCCTGCCTGCAGGCACCATTAACGTGATTACTGCCTCAAAACCGGCAGCGGTGGGTGAGGTGCTCACCACGGATTCACGGGTGCGCAAAGTCTCGTTTACCGGCTCCACCCCGGTGGGTAAGCACTTGCTTGCCCAGTGCGCCAGTACAGTGAAGAAGGCCGCCATGGAGCTGGGGGGCAACGCGCCGTTTATCGTGTTTGACGACGCCGATGTAGATGCCGCTGTTGATGGCGCAATCGCCTCCAAATTCCGCAACGCTGGGCAAACCTGCGTATGCACCAATCGCTTCCTGGTGCAGGACGGCATTTACGATACGTTTGTCAGCAAGCTCACCGAGCGAGTGAACGCACTGAAGGTTGGCGATGGCCTGGCGGATGGCAGCATTATCGGCCCGCTGATTAACCAAGCAGCGGTAGATAAAGTGCAGCGCCATGTGGACGACGCAGTGAACCAGGGTGCTCGGCTGCTCTGCGGTGGTAAGCCTCACGCCGCAGGCGAGCGCTTCTTCACTCCCACGGTGCTGGCGGATGTGACCACCAAGATGGCCGTGGCCGACGAAGAGACCTTCGGCCCGGTCGCGCCGGTGTTTCGCTTCCAGCGCGATGAAGAAGCCATTGCCATGGCCAACGATACACCCTTTGGCCTGGCGGCTTACTTCTACGCTACGGATTACCGCCGCATCTGGCGCACCATGGAGCAGCTGGAGTACGGCATGGTCGGTGTGAATGAAGGGTTGATCTCCACCGAGTTGGCGCCGTTTGGCGGCGTTAAAGAGTCCGGGTTGGGTCGCGAAGGCTCCCACCACGGTCTTGATGAATTTACTGAACTTAAATATGTCTGCGTTGGCGGTTTATAAGGAAAGCTATGATGACTAACCAAGAATTGAACGACCTGAAAAACCGCTACGTGGCTAACGGTGCTGCCACGCCGACAACCCAGTTTGCCGAGCGCGCTGAAAATGCTGAGCTGTGGGATGCCGACGGCAACCGCTGGATCGACTTCGCGGGCGGTATTGGTGTGCTGAACTTGGGCCACCGCCACCCGAAAATCGTCGCCGCCGTTGAAGCGCAGCTCAAGAAAGTTATGCACACCAGCGCCGCGGTCATTTCCTACGCGCCCTATGTGCAGCTGTGCCAAAAGCTCTGCGAACTAAGCCCGGTGCGCGGCCCTGAGCGCAAAGCGATGCTGGTCAACACCGGTGCCGAAGCGCTGGAAAACGCCGTGAAGATTGCCCGCGCTGCCACTGGCCGCACCGGCATTATTACCTTCGACGGCGCTTTCCACGGACGCACCATGATGACCCTGGCCATGACCGGCAAGGTGCTACCGTACAAGAACGACTTCGGCCCGATGCCGGGCGACGTGTTCCGCGCACCGTTCCCCAACCCGCTGCACGGTATTAGCGAAGAAGCTTCGCTTGACGCCATTCGCACGCTGTTCAAAACCGATATCGCCCCCCACCGCACGGCGGCCATCGTGATTGAGCCGGTACAGGGCGAAGGCGGGTTCTACATCGCCTCACCGGACTACCTGAAAGCGCTGCGCGCATTGTGCGACGAGCACGGCATTCTGCTGATCGCCGACGAAGTGCAGTCGGGCTTTGCCCGCACCGGCAAGCTGTTTGCTCTCGAACATAGCGGCATCGAAGCGGATATTCTGACCACTGCCAAGAGCCTCGCTAACGGCATGCCGCTTTCTGCAGTAGTAGGTAGCGCCAAGGTAATGGATGCCTCCGGCCCCAACTCCCTAGGTGGCACCTACAGCGGCAATCCGCTCTCCTGCGCGGCAGCGCTGGCGGTGATTGAGGTGATCGAAGAGGAGAATATTCTTGAGCGCAGCGAGCAGATGGGCAAAATGCTCGCCGAGCGTTTCGCGGCATGGGAAGCGCGCTTTGCTGCCGTTGCCCACGGCCGCCAGCTAGGCGCCATGGCAGCGTTTGAATTGCTCGATAGCGAAGGAAAACCCGATACAGCGCTCACCGGTGCGCTCTGTGCCAAAGCCCGCGAGAAAGGCTTGATCCTTCTCTCCTGCGGCTTCTACGGCAACAGCATCCGCATTCTGGTGCCGCTAACCGTCTCTTCCGCGGTGTTGGAAGAAGGGCTCAGCATTATTGAGCAGTCTCTGGAAGCGCTTAGCTAATACCTGTCTTAGCGTCATCTAACCCGCCATCGTCAACAGCGAAAGCTGTTGGCGATTGGCGGGTTTTGTGCTTCATAGAGGAAACTTGAATGTTTTTGAGTTGCCGTGTGCTTAGCCTTTGACCCTATAGTCTTTCATAAACCTAGACAACCACTGAGTGGGGGTAAGACCGAAGGCTTTCTTAAAGTGGTTTGTCATGTGACTCTGGTCATTGAAACCAGCTAACATCGAGGCGTACGACAACGAATAGCCCTGGGTCAAATAGTGTTTTACGCACGCAAGGCGCCGCATAGTTAGATAGCGGTATGGGCTTGTTCCGTATAGTGCCCTGAAGTCTCTTGATAAACTCCATTTTTCGCGGCCGCTTACTAATGCTAAGTCATCCAGTGTAATCTGAGAATCCAACGAATAGTGGATATATTCTCTAGCCTTTTCTGCAGCGCTATAGTCATATGCCACCCTTCCTCTTTTATGTCCTGCCACAGCAGCAAGAACGTTGGCTAGCTCAAAAAGGATGTCTTCCTCTTCAAGTTGCTCATGAGCCGTATCTAAATCATTCATGAGGAATTCTGTGGCGGCATAAAGTCGAGAGTCTGTGCTAATGCCATCCTTTATATAGGGTAAAGGGCGACCACCAAGCACAGTTTGAAGCACGCGTGGTTCAATATACATGATGCGGTAGTGGAAGCCTTCGTTCGTACCCGCCTCACCATCGTGGAGTTCATCTGGATGAATCACAATGGTATTGCCCGGCAAGCTAGTCCTTTTTTCACCTCGGTAATTGAAACAATGCACCCCTGCCAGCGTTCTGCCAACAGCATACGTATCGTGCCGGTGAGGTTCGAAAGCAACGCCAGAGAAAAAGGCTTCGAATCTTTCTATCTGCGTATTGAAAAAAGAATTTAGCATAGGCGGTAAGTTGTCTGCTGTTGGCTGAAGACAGGGCAATCATGCAACGGAATATGTGGATAAGCAAAGCGGATTGGCCGTTTTGGCAATCAATGTACTCTGCCTTTGAAAGACTTTCATGTTACAAGCTTCTCAGCTCAATACGTAATATAAAGTAGTAGCGATGAATGTGGTAAAAATCAAACCGAATTTTAATATGATGGCTAGTATGACTACTGAAATAAAAGCCAAAAAGGATAGAGATAGCCCGTTAGTTACTTCTGGCATCACAATGTAAGTAATGAAGCAAATGAAAATAGAGCTAGGTAGTACTTCATCGATCAGATTCTGAGTCTTTTCTCCGAAGTTGACAATGATCAAAGAGGGCAGGACTCTTACCATGAGGCTTGTTAATAAAAGAGCCATAATCACCCAGAAATTATTCATCATATTATGCCCTCAGTCCCTGCTCTTTAATAGATAATAGGTAGCGGATAATAAAACTACAGATGGGATCCAAAAGTAGACAGCACCAAGGGTGTAGTAGAGAAATCCGCTTATGATAAAGCCTAGCATTGCCTTTGGAACAGTGATCAAGCCACTTTTATAGGGTCGATTTTTAAGATACGAGATGGCAAGAAAAAGAAGCACTAAGCTTGCAGGTATGCTGGCATTAATCCCATCAGGTAAAAGGTTGGGAAAAAGCCCTGCTACAATACCACCTGTTACCCCGAATAGTATCCAGCACCCGAAAATGGTGAAGCGAATTATCAGCATGGCTCTTTGGTTATGTCCCTGCTCAATAGCGTACGCTTCGTCGCCGAGTGCATGGGACGCAAAAACCTTAAGCAGCTTGTTTTTTGGTAATTTTTTTGAGCATGAAAGCGAAATTGCAAAATATCGGCTATTGATCATAGTGGTAACGAAAGCAATAGTTAAAAAACTGGCCCCAGACTCAGAGAGAGGTAGAGCGGCAAACTGCCCGCTCCCAGAAAAGCCTAGTAGGCTTACGAGAAAAATTTCGACAATGCTCCAGTCTGCTTTGTAAGCAGTAAAGCCGAATAGCATGCTAACAGGTGCTATTGCAAAGATGGCCGTCAATAGCAGCGGAAGCAGAACCCGATACTCTGCTGTATTTGAAGCAGAGAGCACTTTTTTGGTGTTTAAATATTTATTCATCATTGCCAATCACTTTTTCCCAAAATGTGAATTTTTTAGTTATGGCTAATGGGCTTACAGCAGAACATTGAAGCTAGCTGCTATGCTGGAAGCGTATGAGAAAAGTTGATAAGCGTATTGTAAGATCGTGCAGGTTTGTTGAGAGCGGAGTGAGTCTAGCCGTTATGGTTTTTCAATATTTTGTTTTCGTGCGTTGGCTTGGGCATCGCTGGCTGGCGAGTTTATCCACAATCACTTGGCTGGCTTCTTTGGTCGGGTTCAATGGCGAATACGGGCAACGTGGGGCCCGCCGCGGCTGCGTTAGCAAACGGCGCGTGATCATGAATGCGTACTCGCGTTTGAACCAAACGACCTGGATAGGTGCCTTAGCCATTAATAATACTGATACCTGACGGTTGAGAGCTATTCGTCACTATGCCATGACGTTACCATCAAGGTAGCGTTTGCGTAATCAATCCAGCAGGATCAACTCTGCAGGAACAAACTAGTAGGAGAGTAACGATGTATATCGCGATGAACCGTTTTCGGATTGCCCCAGGCCGCGAAGAGGATTTTTTAGAGGTGTGGCGTAACCGCGACTCTCACTTGGATGAAGTGCCGGGCTTTAAACAGTTCAAGATGCTGCAGGGTGAAAGCCAGGAAGATCACACCGTGTTTATCTCCCACAGCGTGTGGGAGTCGGAAGAAGCCTTCCGCGCCTGGACTAAGTCAGATGCGTTCCGGAAGGCCCATGCCAATGCCAAGTCACCCGAAGGTATTTATCTTGGCCCACCAAAGTTTGAAGGTTATGAGGTGGTGCTGTAAGGCGTGTACGGCTAAACGAAGCAGGTTGTCAGCGGGGTGGTTGCCCCGCTTTGGGGGCTTTAAAACAATGCCAAGCCAATAGAGAGCAGTACGCTATAAAGCAGCGTTGAAATGGCCGTTTTCTTCAGCATATTGGTTAGCATCTCGCCATCACGGGTATGGCTTAACGTTCTGGCTGCGTCAGTCAGTGGCTTGACCACCAGCAGGCAGCTCCATCCCACCCACGACACCGGCAGCGCAACTAAATAGTTCAAGGTAAGGAGCAGCGCCAATCCCAGCAGCGCCCAGTGGTAGCGAATCGCCTTAGTGCGGCCAAGGCGCACCGCCACGGTGATCTTGCCGTTACGCGCATCGCTTTCGATATCGCGCACGTTATTCACATTGAGCACGGCGGTTGCCAGCAAACCGCAGGCGGCAGCAGGTAAAAACGGCAGCCAGCCTAGTTGCTGTACATGTAGATAGTAGGTGCCCAATACGCCAAGCAGACCAAAAAACATAAAGACCGCAATGTCCCCAAACCCTCGGTAGCCATAAGGGGGGCCACCTAGACCAACGGTATAGGTCACTGCTGCCAACAGGGCCGCAGCCCCTAAGAGAATGAAGATGAGGATTTGCCCCCACTGATTTCCAAACGCGGCGACCAGCAATAATAGCCCCAGTAACGCGGCAACCGTGGCCGCAATGATCATTCCCGTGCGCATTTTTTCCGGGGTAAGCAAACCTGAAGAGACCGCTCTTGCAGGCCCTATACGCTGTTCGTCATCGGCACCCGATGCGGCATCACCGTAGTCGTTGGCTAAATTAGACAGCACTTGAAGCGCAATAGCGGTCAGCAGGGCAAGTACAAGTACTGCCATATTCAGAGCATCCACACTCGCGGCTAGCCCACTGCCCAGCAGAATGGAAGCACAGGCTAGCGGTAGCGTTCGGGGGCGAGCAGCTAATACCCAGGCTTGGTAGTGGCGGCACTTACTATTTTGATCCATTCCGTTGATATTCCTGTTGACCGTTTTCATTTAATAAACATTCGGCAATGTATGATTAAGTGCTAAAAAGTAGACCCATATCAAAACTAGCGGCGCTGTCTTCCCCCACACTGCTGGTCACCCTACACCAGGAGTTTACGCGATGATTGGCGACTTATTTAGACATAACAAATATATGGCGGTAGTTTGGTTACTGCTACGGCTCTATTTAGGCATCACCTGGCTAACCTTAGGCATCGGTAAAATGACCGGTGGCTTTAACGCCGAGGGCTTCTTAAGCAATGCTGTCGCCAACCCTGTGATGCGCGAGGGAAGCGCGGTTTACCCTAATTATGTCGCCTTTCTAGAGAATTTTGCGTTGCCCAATGCGGATGTCATTAATTTCATTATACCGCTGGGAGAAGTGTTAGTTGGCCTGGGTTTGATCGTTGGTGTGCTGACCTCGTTTGCTGCATTTTTCGCCATCGTGATGAACATGTCGTTTTTGATGGCAGGCACGGTGTCCACTAATCCATGGATGATTGCGCTGACTTTCTTGTTGCTGGTGGCGGGTGCCAATGCGGGGCGGTTGGGTGGCGATCGGTGGGTGCTGCCCTATATGAAAAAAAAGCTAGGCTTGAAGTACGCTGGTAGTTAATTGAAAACGCGGGTCTAACAGGCGAATTATGCACGTTACACACCCTATTGAAGCACTCAAACATCAGCTTGATGCGCTTCGTCATACGGATAAAAAAGGGTTTATGCGCCTAAATACGCCCTGTCAGGTCGGTAACCTGATGGGGTGGTTAAACGTGCAAAGCGTTTATCCCCGTCTCTATTGGCAATCCCGTGATGCTGGCGCCGTTGAGTATGCTGCGCTAGGGGTTGTTAGGGCGTTTGATTCGCTAGCCGCGCTGCAGGCCGACCTTGCCACACTGGCCGATAGTGGTGGCGAGCAGCCGGACTACTTCGGGGGCATGGCCTTCGACCCCGGTACGCCAGGGTGGGAGCACTTTCCGGGCTGCCACTTTTTGCTGCCGCGTATAGAGCTTAGGCGCCAGCAAGCGGGGGTGATGTTATCACTCAATCTGCGCTTTGATGATTGCTGCCCAGAGGCCGAGATAGCCCAGGCTCGTGCCTGTTTGGCTGCGCTGGAAGAGGAGCAACGGCTGCCTTGTTGGCTGCCTCATGTTTATCAGCGTGAAGACCATCCTGTGCAGAAAGAGTGGGCGGCGTCGGTAGAGCAGGTCACCCATCCTGATCACCTGAGTCACACACCCAAGGTGGTGCTCTCACGGGAGACGTGCCTAACCACACCTGAAACGCCCAGCCCTTGGGCGCTGCTAGCACGCTGGCAGGCCGGTGCCGCCGACTGTTTTCACTTTGGCGTCCAATTTACTCCCCATGAAGCCTTTATCGGCTGCCCGCCGGAACGGCTCTACAAGCGTGAAGGACGGCATTTAATGACCGAGGCGCTGGCGGGTACCACTCGCCGTGGGCGGGATGCCCAGCAAGATCAAGCGCTTGCCGATGAACTGCTTGCCGATAAGAAAAACAGTCTGGAAAACCAGTGTGTCTATCAGCAGCTTTTGACCCAGCTTGAGTCGCTCTCTTCTCAAGTGGACATGGGCGAGGCGCATATTGTTAAGCTGCGCTCGGTGCAGCATATCCGTCGTCTGATTCACGCCGAGTTGCACCGAGACGTCACCGACCAGCAGTTGCTAGCAGTGCTGCCGCCTACCCCGGCGGTAGGCGGCGTTCCCCGCGAGTCGGCGCTGGCATTTATTCGCCAACATGAGCGCCATCGACGCGGTTGGTATGCGGGCGTTTTCGGGCGAATTAGTCACACCAGCAGCGATCTGTCGGTGGCCATTCGCTGCGCCCATATCGGCCCAGAAGCGATTCGTCTTTATGCCGGTGCAGGCATTGTGGCAGGCTCCCAGCCAGACGAGGAGTGGCACGAACTGGATACGAAAATTGCTGACATTATGTCGCTGCTTGGGATGGGATAACGTAGATGACAGCACTGACATCGGACGGTTTTGTGAAGAGTGGTTTTATGGAAGAGTACGCCACCTTTAATCATATATGGGCGGCACTAATACTGGAGGAACTCTACCGCTTAGGCGTGCGCGATGTAGTCCTGGCGCCAGGCTCCCGTTCATCGCCTTTGACTATGTCCGCCAGCGAGCATGCCGGGCTGCGCTGCCACTGCCATTTTGACGAGCGTGGACTGGGGTTTATGGCGCTGGGCATTGCCCGGGGCAGTCAGCGCCCGGTCGTTATTATCACTACCTCAGGCACTGCCGTGGCCAACCTTTACCCGACGGTGGTGGAAGCAAATTTACTCGGCGTCCCGCTTATTGTGCTCTCTGCCGACCGCCCTATTGAACTGCTGGGTAACGGCAGCAATCAGGCGATTGATCAGCGGGATATATTCTCCCGCCACACCATTGTTCACCACGACCTGCCGCCGCCGGATGCTGAGATAAAAGCAGCGTTTCTACTCAGTACTGTTGATCAAGCTGTTGATCAGCAACGCCGTATGCCCGGGCCGATTCACATTAATTGCCGTTATCGCGAACCGCTTTACCCCGGCAACTGCCTGGTGGATACCGGTGATTATCTCGCCCCGCTAAGGGACTGGCTGACGACTTCAAAACCGTGGAGTGATTGGTCATTCAGTACTGCGGTTCCAGCGCTCAACAACGAGTGGGTAACGTTTGCCCAGCAGCGTGGCCTGATTGTGGTTGGCAGGGTTGATGACTCCCAGCAGGCGCAGCAGATTGTTGAGCTATCCAAGCAGTTGGGTTGGCCGCTACTGGCCGACATACAGAGCCAAATTCATTTTGACCCTCAAAATCTGATTCACTTTGATCTAGCGCTGAATGATGAGCGTTTCTGCGCTGAACTCGCCAAAGCCGAGGTACTGCTGCAGTTTGGTGGTCGGTTAATTTCGAAACGGCTAACGCAATTTATTGCCCAACAACCGTGGCAGGATGCCTGGTTGGTTGATCCGCTGCCCCAGCGGTTGGATCCCGACTACTGTGTTAAGCGCCGTTTGATATGCTCGCCCGCCGACTTTATAGCCGCTTTGCCAACGATACCTGAACAACCTCCCTGCCATCAGCTGGCCAGCCTCCAACGACGCACTAGTCAGCTTGTGGAAGAGCGCTGTACAGCATTCTCAGAGTTGGGTGTTTGTCACCTTTTAGCGCAGTTGGCTGAAGGGCAGTTGTTTATAGGCAATAGCCTGCCCGCGCGGCTAATGAATATGCTGGGTACGCATCGCCAAACGCCGGTACGGGTATTTGCCAATCGCGGGTCTTCCGGTATTGATGGTCTTATTGCCACGGCTTACGGCCTCAGTTGCACATGCTCAGAGCCGACTACTATTGTGCTGGGGGATACCAGCGCACTGCATGATCTCAACAGCTTGGCGCTGTTAAAGCAGGCCACGCAGCCTCTGGTGGTGGTTATCCTCAATAACGATGGTGGCAGTATTTTCCATATGCTGCCGGTGCCTAAAGAAGACGATCTGCTGGAGCGCTATTATCGCCAGCCCCACGGCTTGCACTTCGAGCATGCGGCGAAGATGTTTGGGCTTGGCTACTTCGCGCCAGAGTCACTGGATGCCTTTATGGCGGCCTACACTCAGGCTTTGCAGGCGGGCGTTACGTTGATTGAGATTAACGTGCCCCATCAGCAGGTGGCCAATGATCTCAAGCATCTTGGCGCAGCGATTCGAGGGGAGCCGCGTGAGCAGTAAACCTCAGGCGCCGACTCTGGTAATGCTCCACGGTCTGTTGGGCGATGCTCAGGACTGGGGTGAGGTCATCGCTGACTTGGAAGGCATCAACTCCCTCGCGCTGGATTTACCCGGCCACGGCCAGAATCACCACGTGCAGGTAGGCTCTTTTGAGGCCTTTCACCGCTGGCTTGGCGATACACTGATAACTCACGGTGTTCGCCATTACTGCCTACTGGGTTACTCCCTGGGCGGGCGCTTGGCGCTGTACCATGCCAGCCGTCAGCCACCGGGGCTGGAAGCACTCTGGCTGGAGAGTGCCCACCCAGGGCTGCCCGCCAGTGAGCGCTCTGCCCGAATTGCGCACGATGAGCACTGGGCAACACGCTTCGAGCAGGAACCATTGGAAAACGTACTTGCCGACTGGTACCAGCAGCCGGTGTTCGCCGACTTAACCGAGGTTCAGCGCGGTCGGCAGATTCAACGTCGGCTAGCGAATCATGGGCCAGCTATTGCCAGCATGCTGCAATCAACTTCCTTGGGTCAACAGCCTACGCTTTGGCAGTGGCTGGAAAGCACCTCGCTACCGGTGGGGTACTTTTCGGGGCAGCGGGACATCAAGTTCCACACTCTGGCGTCTCATCTGGCAACAATGGCCCCGCGCCTGCGCCATATCACGCTGGAAGGGGGCCACAATCTTCATGCTGAGCAACCTGAGATGATTGCTCAGCAGCTCAATGCCTGGTATCGCACGCTAGGCTAATGTTTATCAGCTGATCACCATTAACCAGGGCAGGCCGACCACCAGCCAAATTACCAGAAATAGCAGCCCGAAGATCGCCCCTAGGCGCCAAAATAGCGCGCTGGGCAGGTAGCCGCTGCCGTAGTAAACCGGGCTTGGCCCTGTGCCGTAGGGGGTCAGAATGCCCATAAAGCCAAGTGTGGGTAGCAGTAGCAGAACAAACATCTGCATATCCAGACCGACAATGCCTGATGCCGCTGCCAGAATCACCGGTAGCAAGGCGGTAACGTGGGCAGTAACACTGGCAAAGAAGTAGTGCAGTAGATAGAAAATGACCACCAGCGCCACCATGGCCATTAGGGGGTTGAAGTGGCTTATTTGCCCGCCAACCACATTGCCAAACCAGTTAACGAAGCCGACTTGGCTGAGCCCGCCCGCTAGTGCCACCAGGGTGGCAAACCATACAAAGGTATTCCAGGCTGCTCGGTTATCGAGAATATCGCTCCAGGTCACAATGCCGGTTAACAGCATGCCGCAGATCACCACCAAGCCTACCAGCGACCCAGAGATAATATCGCCCGCAAAAATCCATAGCAGCAGGGCGGTGACCACCATAATGACCAGCATTATTTCATGGCGGGTCAGTGCTCCCAGCTTGGTTAACTCTTGCCCCGCCCAGTCGGAGATTTCATTCCCCGCTTTCACTTCGGGCGCGCATAGCCAGTAGCTCAGCAGCGGCACCAGCAGGAGCAGCAGAATGCCGACAGGTGCTACTGCCATAAACCACTGCCCCCAGTTGATATGAATACCTGTCGCGCTCTCGGTTAGCGCGATCGCCAATAGATTGGGCGCCAGAGCGGTCAAAAATAGCGAACTGGTCACACAGGTGGAAGCCAGCGCGGTCCACATCAAAAAGCTGCCCATGCGCTTCATGCTGGGGTCATTGGGGTGCGAATCGTAAAGCGGCGGCAGGTTGCGAATCACGGGGTAGATCGTGCCTGCGCTACGTGCGGTGTTCGAGGGCGTAAACGGCGCCAGAATGCCATCGGCAATCATCACCGCGTAGCCAAGAGTCAACGTACGTTTTCCCATTGCCTTGACCAGCCAAAGCGATATTCGCCTGCCGAGTCCGGTTTTTTCATACCCCAAGGCAAACATAAATGCGCCGAAAATCAGCCATACGGTGGAATTGGTAAAGCCCGACACCGCCCATGAGAATGCTTGGTTAGCAGCACTGAATCCGTCAGTCGCCAGTTGCTCCGGAGAGAACAGCACCCACCGGGAAAGTAGTGCCACCAGGGTAACGCCGACCAGGCCCACCACTGCGCCCGGCAATGGTTCAAGAATAAGGCCAACCACACAGCCGAGGAAAATGGCGAAAAAGTACCACGCATGAGGCGCAAGCCCCAGGGGAGTGGGTATCAGCGCGACGATGATAGCAACTGCTAGCGGCGCTAACAGTTTCCATCGCGGTGAGGGTTGAGCATCGGTCGTCATGCGGCACCTCTCTTCAGTGTTGGTAGTGTGCTCTTTTTGCTTGGTGGGCAGTGGTCTGCCCGGCAGTGAGTGATTTGAAGAGTAGGCGGTGCAGCACTAGGGTAAAAGTGATGCTAGCTCGATTCCTCCCTTTCTTGATGTACATCAATAGTCCTTTGGACTAATGAACAGGGCCTTCCCCTTGTATGGTAAGTTCGAATAGACAAGACGGCAGCGCAGATTGCCGCCAGTACCACCTTTGACTTGGCTAATGAAGGGGCTTTTCATGCAACAGCGAGATTTTGATATCGTCATTGTTGGTGGGGGTGGTGCAGGCTTACGCGCTGCTATCGGGGCTGCCGAGCAGGCCAAAGAGCAGGGCACTCCCCAGCGCATAGCGCTGATGTCCAAGGTTTACCCCATGCGTTCCCATACCGTGGCGGCTGAAGGTGGCGCTGCCGCCGTCACCAGTGCCGAAGATTCCCACCAAGCGCATTTCGACGACACGGTGTCAGGCGGTGACTGGCTGGTTGAGCAGGGCGTCGTCGACTACTTTGTTCATCACGCTTATCAAGAATTGGTGCAGATGGAGCGCTGGGGCTGCCCCTGGAGCCGTAAAGGCGATGGCCAAGTGCAGGTGCGCCGCTTCGGGGGCATGAAAACCGCACGCACCTGGTTTGCGGCCGACAAAACCGGCTTTCATATGCTCCACACCCTGTTTCAGACCTCGCTGAAGTACCCAGAGATTGAGCGTTTTGATGAGTTCTTTGTGCTCGATCTGGCGGTACACGAAGGTGCGGTTATTGGCGTTATAGCCCTGCAGATCGCTACCGGTGAACTGACCCTGCTGCGCGCTAAAGCGGTGATTCTCGCTACCGGCGGCGCAGGGCGCTTGTTCCGCTTCAATACCAACGCGGGAATTGTCACCGGCGACGGCATGGCGATGGCCTATCGTCACGGTGTGGCGTTGCGGGATATGGAGTTTGTCCAGTACCACCCCACCGGCCTGCCCGGTTCTGGCATTTTGATTACCGAAGCGTGCCGGGGCGAAGGCGGCATTCTGCTCAATAAAGAGGGCTACCGCTATCTGCAGGATTACGGCCTGGGCCCAGAAACCCCGTTGGGCAAGCCGGAAAACAAATACATGGAGCTGGGACCACGGGACAAACTCTCCCAGGCCTTCTGGCAAGAGCAGCAGGCGGGCCGCACCGGAAAGTTTGGCGACAGCGACGTTGTTTATCTTGACCTACGCCACTTGGGTGAAAAGTACATTTTGGAGCGCCTGCCGTTTATCTGTGAACTGGCTAAATCCTATATCAATGTTGATCCGGTGAAAGACCCCATTCCCATTCGCCCGGCGGTTCACTACACCATGGGTGGGATTGAGACCGACCCTCAGTGCGAAACCTCCATTGCCGGGCTTTACGCCGCCGGGGAGTGTGCTTCAGTTGGTTTGCACGGTGCCAACCGCCTGGGCTCCAACTCGCTGACCGAGCTGCTGGTATTTGGCCGCTTAGCCGGTGAACAAGCGAGCCAGCGAGCGGCCAAAACCGAGTGGGCTGATGAGCGCTTGCTGGAAGCCCAGGGCGATCGCCAACAAGCCAAGCTGTTGCGGCTCTGTGACGGAACCGAGGGGGCAGAGAATTGGGTAGCACTCAAGCACGCCATGGTGCAAGCCATGGAGAGTGGCTGCGGTATTTACCGCACTGAAGAGGGCATGCGCCATTCGCTGGGTACCATGCGTCAGCTACGTGAGCGCTTTAATAAGGTTCGCGTTAATGATACCAGCAAGATATTCAATACCGAGCTACTGGAATGTCTTGAATTGGAGTGTGGCCTGGATATTGCCGAAGCCTCTTGCTTAGGGGCGCTTGAACGTCGTGAATCCCGTGGTGCCCATCAGCGCCTGGATGAAGGTATGCAGAAACGCGACGACGTTAACTACCTCAAGCACAGCCAAGTGTTTTATCAAGGCGATGCCCATGCCGAGCTACACTGGCAGGATGTCGATGTGCGGTTTTCCGCCCCGGCGGAGCGGGCTTATGGCGATGCGGGCAAGGGGGGCAAGGCATGAACACCCAGCAGATCAGCACCAAACAAATCAGCGTTAAACGCTATTTGCCAGACAGTTCGGCTGAGTCCTACTGGCAGCAGTACGAACTGCCGGTGGACGACAGCACCTCTTTGCTGGATGCCCTCAACCACATTAAAGAACAGCTCGATAGCACGCTGAGCTACCGCTGGTCGTGCCGGATGGCGATTTGCGGCTCCTGCGGGGTCATGGTGAATGGCATTCCCAAGCTCGGCTGCAAAACCTTCCTGCGCGATTATGAAGGCGAGATCCGCATCGAGCCGCTATCCCACTTCCCGGTGCAGCGGGATTTGGTGGTGGATATGGAGATATTCCTTGAGCACCTGGCCGCGGTTAAGCCCTACCTGATTGATGACAACCCGGTAAAACCGTATGACCCCCAGGCGCCGGAAACCTATCAGCAGTCCCCTGAGCAGCTCGCCCGCTATAAGCAGTTCGCTAACTGCATTAATTGTGGCCTCTGCTACTCGGCCTGCCCGCAGTTTGGCTTGAATCCTGAGTTCCTTGGCCCGGCGGCGCTAACGCTGGCCCACCGCTACAATCTGGATAGCCGCGACCACGGCAAGAAGCAGCGCATGGCCGAACTTAACCGCCACGAAGGCGTTTGGAGCTGCACCTTTGTGGGCTTCTGCTCCAAGGTATGCCCCAAACACGTTGACCCCGCCGCTGCGGTCAATCAGGGCAAGGTCGAAGCGGCCAAACACACACTCATTGCGCTGTTTAAAGGGTAGGGGAGGAACGTCATGGATAAATCATCATCGCAACGCCTGCCGCCACTGAAACGCAACTGGTGGCTGAAACACCGCTTTTTTAAACTCTACATGCTGCGCGAAGCCACTGTGCTGCCGCTGGTGTTTTTCACGCTCTGCTTACTCGCCGGTATGGTTGCTCTTCTTCAAGGGGCAGAAAGCTGGCAGGGGTGGATCGCCTTTATGGGCTCCCCCATCGTATTAGTGCTGAATCTTCTAGCGCTGGCCGCCAGCCTGTTTCACGCCGCCACCTTCTTTGTGCTGTTCCCACGGGTAATGCCGCTGCGTATCGCCGGGCATAGCTTGCCTGATCAGGCCATTGTTGCTGGTCAGTGGGCAGGGGTAGTGGCGGTCGCACTGCTGTTTATCTGGCTATTCGGGAGGGCGTAATTATGGAAAAACTAGCCATGAATAAACACAACACTCAGCATAAACAAGCCTTTGATGAGCCGCTCTGGTGGGGGCTGTTTAGCGCGGGTGGCGTCTGTTTTGCCGTCGTTCTACCTGCTGTGATTCTCTTTATCGCCGTTCTACTGCCCCTTGGCCTGCTGCCTGCCGAGGCGCTGAGCTATGAGCGGGCATCGGCACTGCTGTTCAGCGTACCGGGCTTTCTGTTTGTGGGGGCGGTAGTTTGCTTGCCGCTTTTTCATGCCGCCCACCGCCTACGCCATGGGATGTTTGATATCAGCGTGGGCAATGACATACTCAATAAAAAGCTAATGTACGGTGGTGCTGCGCTGTTAAGCATTGTGGCGCTGGGTCTAGTCGTCACAGGCATGCTGGGTTAAACGGCTCGCTGTAAGCATTTCGCCCTAACAGATAAGAAGAGACAGGCATGATCAAAGGACTCACTGAAACGGAACTCTATGCGCCGGTAGAGTGGCAGGATCGCTCCGATGGCTATCAGGATATTTTGTACCACACCACTGCCGATGGCATTGCGCGAATCACTATCAACCGGCCCGAGGTGCGCAACGCCTTTCGCCCGCTGACGGTTAGTGAAATGGCCCAAGCGCTGAATCGCGCCCGCCACGACAGCTCTATAGGCGCCATTCTGCTCACTGGCTCAGGCGACAAAGCGTTCTGTTCCGGCGGTGACCAGCGCATTCGCGGTGACTATGGCGGCTACCAGGATGAAGAGGGCACCCACCACCTCAACGTACTCGATTTCCAACGCGATATTCGTACCTGCCCTAAACCGGTAGTGGCGATGGTGGCGGGCTACGCCATTGGCGGCGGCCATGTGCTGCATCTAATGTGCGATCTGACCATTGCCGCCGACAACGCGATTTTTGGCCAAACGGGCCCCAAAGTAGGCTCTTTTGATGGCGGCTACGGCGCCTCGTATATGGCGCGCATTGTGGGCCAGAAAAAGGCCCGGGAGATCTGGTTTCTGTGCCGTCAATATAGCGCCGCCCAAGCGCTGGAAATGGGGCTGGTCAATCACGTGGTGCCGCTGGAGAGGCTTGAAAAAGAGAGCGTGCGCTGGTGCCGGGAAATGCTACAGCACAGCCCCATGGCGCTGCGCTGCCTAAAAGCTGCGCTCAATGCTGACTGCGACGGCCAGGCCGGGCTGCAGGAGCTGGCGGGCAATGCCACCATGCTCTACTACATGACCGAAGAGGGACAGGAGGGTCGTAACGCCTTTAATGAAAAGCGCCGCCCAGATTTCTCCCGCTACCCGCGTAACCCTTAATGCAGCTGGCGCTCTACCGCTACTCCCTCCCGTTCCGTCAGCCGCTAATGTTTAAAAGAGAGCGGTTGGCGAACAGAGAAGGGCTGTTAGTTTCCATTAACGGACAGTGGGGTGAGATTGCCCCGCTACCTGGCTTCTCAACGGAAACCCTGGCGGAAGCTGAAGCTGAAAGTTTGGCCTGTTTGGCTGCTTTGAGCCGAGGTGAAATAGTCTCCCCAATGCTGCCATCGGTGCAGTTTGGGCTCGACTGCGCCCAACGCTCTTGGCCGCTCAATCTTCCTGCGCCTTTACCGCCCTATCCACTGCTCCAGGGCTCACCTACCGCGCTGATCCAGTCTCTTCCAACCGCCGATTGGCAAGCGTCGCCACCGTCTCGGCTTAAGCTAAAGGTGGCGCGCTACGCCATGGAAGAGGAGCTGGCGCTGATCGAGCAGCTTGCCGCCTGGCTGCCGACGACCAAGCTGATTTTGGATGCCAACGGCGGCTGGACGCGGGAAGAAGCCCAGCGCTTCAGTGAGCGCCTACCCCTAGAACAAATCGACTACCTGGAAGAGCCCTGCGCTGGCTTTGCTGACACTATCGCCGTTGCAGAAGCCACGGGGGTGGCCGTTGCCCTGGATGAAACGCTATCGCGCAGGGATGAGTGGAGCTATCACCCGCAGCTTAAAGCCCTAGTAATCAAACCCACGCTGGTCGGCTCGCTAAGCGCCTGCGAGGCACTCGTTCAACGGGCACGGGCGAGCAATCTTCGCGTGGTGATTTCCTCCAGCTTTGAGTCCGATCTGGGTCTTAGGCTGTTGAGTCGGCTGGCCAGCGAGTGGGCGCCCCATGAGCCGCCGGGACTGGATACGGGCCATTGGCTCACCAGGCGCGTTACTGACGCTGCTGGTTTAGTGATGACAGAAAACCTGCTCTGCCTCTCTAAAATGGAAAATTTAGCGTGATAGATACCTGCCCCATTTACTACTGGGCTAACGAGACCCCTGAGCATATCGCCATAGAGGCAGGCTCGGTAAAGCTAAGTTATCAAACGCTTAATCGCCGCGTAGCGTCTCTAGCGCAGCAACTGGCTCGGAAAGGCTTTGTGCCAGGTGATCGGCTAGTGGTTCCTGCAAAAGGCTCGCTTGAGTCCTTGCTGCTCGCGTGGGCCTGCCTGCGGGCCGGGGTTGTTTTCTGCCCGCTTAACCCAGCGTTCCCTATTGCTCAGCAGCTCAATTTAGCTGAGCGCTTGCAGGCTGGCCGCGTTTGCCAAACGGAAAGCGACACTGATTACTCCTCACAGCTCACGCCGATTACCCTCGATTTCCTGGCGGAAGCTGGCTCAGGTGAGCCGCCAGCGCTCAATGGCAATCAGCTGTGCAACACGATTTTTACCTCCGGCTCCAGCGGTACGCCCAAGGCGGTGCTGCATCGTGTGGCCAATCATTTAGCCTCCGCCCGCGGTTCGGCGTCGTTTATTCCCGTTGATCAAAACAGTGGCTGGCTGTTGTCGCTGCCACTGTTTCATATCGGTGGCTACGCTATTCCGTTCCGCGTTTTTCTTGCTGGTGGGCGGGTGATTCTCGATGACGATCCGCAAACGCTTCCCGCGCGCCTTGAACAGCAGTCAATCACCCACCTTTCACTGGTGCCTACTCAGCTGTGGCGACTGCTGAAAGCGGGCTTTACGCCCCCGCGCACGCAACTGCGCGAGCTGCTACTGGGCGGCGCGGCCATTCCCGCGCCGCTGGTGGCAAAGATGACCTCCTTGGGGCTGACGCCGAAGGTTAGCTATGGGCTATCCGAGATGGCCAGCCAAGTTTGCACCGGCATACCCACCTCGCCGGGCGTTGTCGGTAGGCCGCTGCCAAGCCGTGAAGTGAGGGTGGTTGAGGGTGAGATACAGGTACGCGGCGAAACCTTGTTTTGCGGTTATTTGAATAAGGGCGAGATTGATCCAGCCCTCAACGACGAAGGCTGGTTTGCCACCCGCGACAAGGGCCACTTCAATGCGGAAGGCGCGCTGGTGGTGGAAGGGCGGCTCGATAATGGCTTTATCTCCGGTGGCGAGAATATCCAGCCAGAAAGCATCGAACAGCGGTTGGTCGACCACCCCCACATCGCCCAGGCGTTGGTTGTAGCAGTGCCCCACCCCGAGTGGGGCGAGCGCCCGGTGGCGTTTATCGATTGGCACGGTGAGGCCGTCCAAGAGCAGGCGCTAAACACCTGGGTTCGCGAAGCACTGCCTGGCTTTATGGTACCCGATACCTGGCTGGCCTGGCCGCTAGGGGTGGGCTTTAAACCCTCCCGTAAACAGTTTGCTGAGCTGGCGCGAAAACAGTTGGTTTATAAGTAGCCAGCTAGTGTGGTTATGCTATTCCTGGTGGTGTCAGTGGCGGCAAGTAGCGCTCCAGCAGTTGGGCAGCATGTAATACCTTAAGGTCTTGATATTTGTCTGCTACAAGGTGCAAGCCTACCGGCAGCCCCTGGTTATCCAGCCCGCAAGGCAGTGATGCGGCGGGCTGTTGGGTAAGGTTGAAGGGATAGCTAAACGGCGTCCAGTCCATCCAGTCTTTATAGCGCTCGCCCGGTGGCACGTTGTGGCCCGCGGCAAAGGGCGCAATGGGCATCGTAGGCGTGACCAGCAAATCATAGCGCTGATGAAACTCCGCCATCTGCGCCGTTAATTCGCTGCGCTCACGCCGGGCGGCGAGGTAGGCGGAAAGCGATACATCCTGCCCGCGCCGTGCGATATCCAGAAACCCAGGGTCGAGTGCTGCCTGCTGTTGTTCGTTGAGTTTTTCGAGCGCTTGGGTGGCGCCCGCAAACCAGAGCGTATTAAACGTCTTAAGCGGATCACTAAAGCCAGGGTCAATTCGATCTACCGTCGCGCCCAATGCTTCTAAATGGGCCACGGCTTCCTCAACCCGCTGCGCAATATCCGGGGCTACTTCTACATAGCCAAAGTCAGCGCTAAAGGCGATGCGCCAGCCGCGTAGGTCAACAGGGGGTGGCGTTAGCCAGTCCGGCCCAAGTGGGTTGCCGGAATAGCCATCCCGCACATCCGGCTGCGCTATCACGCTAAGCATAAGCGCGCTGTCAGCGGCGGTGCGGGTCATAGGGCCTAAATGAGAAAGCGTACTCATGGTGCTGGCGGGCCACTGAGGCACCCAGCCAAAGGTGGGTTTAATACCAAAGGTACCGGTGAAGCTGCATGGGATGCGAATAGAGCCCCCCGCGTCGCTGCCCTGGTGAAGCATACCAAGGTTAAGTGCAGCGGCAGCCCCTGCACCGCCTGATGATCCTCCTGGCGTTAGTTGGATATTCCAGGGGTTGCGGGTAATGCCGTGTAGCGGGTTATCGGTGACGCCTTTCCAGCCAAACTCCGGCGAGGTAGTCTTGCCGATCACGATAGCCCCGGCGTTGCGTAGATGGCGGCTGATCGGTGCATCCACCTCCCAAGGGCCATCCGGTGACGTGGTTGTCGAGCCCAGCCGTGTAGGCAGGTCTTTGGTTAAGGTTAAATCCTTGATGGTGACAGGTATTCCGTCCAGCGGGCCAAGCGGCGTACCTGCCTGCCAGCACTGTGCAGATTCTGCTGCCAAACGCCGGGCTTCTACCTCGTTCACACAGGTAAACGCATTTACCTTGGGGTTATCGCGGGTAATCCGTGCCAAGCAGTCATCAATCAGAGTTTCTGGCGAGAGAGAACCCTCGCCAAAGCGCGCCAATGCGTCGACTGCCGTGAGTGTTTCAAACGTCTCGGCCATCGTTACTCCCCTGTTCCGCCAACGCTGCTGACGATGCCAGCGGCATTCAGCATGGCGTGGAGCAACACATTGCAGCCTGCGTGGACATGCTCTGGTGTCGCACTTTCGATCTCGTTGTGACTGATGCCATCCTTGCAGGGAATAAAGATCATCGCGGCGGGAGCAACACGGCCGACAAACATCGCATCGTGGCCTGCACCGCTAATGATATCCATATGGGAAAGTTCGAGGTGCTCTGTACTTTGGCGTACTGCGTCCACGCACGCTTTGTCGAAGTATTCAGGGGCGAAATTGGCAGTGGGTTCCAGGTGGTATTCAAGGCCATGGCGCTGGCAAATCTCTTCAACAGCGGCGGCGACTGCCTGACCCATTGTCTCAAGCGCTTCAGGCTCCCAGTGGCGCATATCCAGGGTCATTTTGGCCTGACCGGGAATCACGTTACGCGAACCGGGGTGCAGCGTCATACAGCCCACTGTGCCACGCCCGTGGGGCTGATGATCAAAGGCGATACGGTTGAGCGCTTGGGTGACTTCGGCTGCGCCCATCATGGCATCCCGACGTAGGTTCATCGGTGTAGGGCCAGCGTGGGCTTCAAGCCCTGTCAGGGTTAAATCAAACCACTTCTGTCCAAGCCCACCGATAACCACGCCTATGGTGGTATCGGTATCTTCTAAAATCGGGCCCTGCTCGATGTGTGGTTCAAAGTAGGCCTTGATCTCGCTTGGCGAGACATTATCGCTTCCGCGGTAGTGAATGGCGTCCAGGGCATCGCTTACCGTGACGCCATCGGCGTCGGCGCGCGCCATCATGGCGTCAAACGCCAGCTCGCCGGTGAATACGCCAGAGCCCATCATGCAGGGCGGAAAACGGCAGCCCTCCTCGTTAGTCCAGGCCACGACTTCGATAGGGGATTGGGTGGTGATGTTGTGCTGGTTAAGGGTGCGAATCACTTCCAGGCCGGAGAGTACGCCGAAGCAGCCGTCGTACTTGCCGCCGGTAGGCTGGCTATCCAAGTGGCTGCCTGCCATTACCGCTTTAGCGTTGGGGTCGCTGCCTTCACGGCGGGCAAAAATATTGCCGATATTATCAATCCGTATCGTGCAGCCCTCGGCTCTGCACCACTGGATAAATAGATCACGCCCCTTACGTTCTAGATCGGTAAGCGCCTGACGATTAACGCCGCCTTTAGGGGTGGCGCCCAGCTTGGCCATCTCCATTAATGCTTCCCAGAGGCGGTCACTGTCTGTACGTAGGCTGGTGATATCAGGTGTTGGCGAAACGTAGGTGTTCATCTCAGTATCCTCGCAAGGTTAAACGGACAGGTTTTCCGTTGGTAAATCATGTAGCTTGGAGCGATGGTTCTGAATATTGGGAGAATCATTGCTGATCAGCATTTGCGCGGCCATTTCCGCTTCCAGCGCGCTCATATGGTGCTCGGCATCGGCCATATGTTCGGCCATTACCTGACGCACACGCTGGATATCTTCAGCGCGGTAGGCTTCCACCAACTGGCGGTGGTAGTCCTGATTGGCGTGATCGAACTGCTTGCGTTCGGGAACGTAGGCTTTTTTGATCACCACCAAGTCGCGCAGCATGTCGTTTAAAAACTGGCACATAAACGCGAGCAAAGGGTTGGGGCAGACGCGGGCCAGCAGTTGGTGAAATTCGAGCTCCAAAAAGCGCTGGTGTCGGTGATCCTCTGCATCGCTCGCGCAACAGGCACAGGCCGACATATTGGCTTCCAACTGCTGGAAGTCGTGCTCGGTGAGCTTTCCCACCACTGATGCCGCCAGCTCTACTTCCAACAGTTTGCGCAACTGGTAAACTTGCTTGCCATCCAGTTGCTGGAAATGCAGAAAGTTACGCAGCATACGGCTGGCGGGTTCCATGCCTGGCTGATTAATCACCGCGCCCCCTTTAGGCCCGGTTTTTAAGGTGATCAGCCCCTCAACCTCAAGGATCTTGAGCGCTTCGCGCACAGTGGCCTTGGCGCTACCGTAAAGCTCCATCAGCGCTTTTTCGTTCGGCAGCCGATCACCTTCCCCTAATGACTCGGCGGCAATCCAGCGCTTGATATCATCGCTAATCAGTTCTGCAAGCTTGGGCCGGCGCTTAGCGGCTGAACCAGTGGTTGAAACTGTCTTTGAAACAGGGGATTGAGTCATCAACCCACTCCTTATTTGTAGTTAGCGGCGCTGGTCGTTTCTTGGGTGTATGCAGGCAAGCGTTCGGGGTGGTACTCGGCATCATAGTCGTAGCGTGCCTGGGTAAAGCGTTCTACTACCGCCGTATCACGACGATGCAGCCCATGGCTTAGGCCCACAAACAGCACAGTGTTCAGCAACAGTCCCCAAATACCCGCGTGGTAACCAAAGGGGGCGCTTAGCGGGCCAAAGGTCATCAGTAGTACACAGGCAACACCGGCCCAAAGCCCAGCGAGAGCCGCAGTGGGGTGGGCTTTTTTCCAGGTGATAGCGCCAATGGTAGGAATAACCAGTTGTGCGGTACCTGCCAGCGCAGCAATGCCGATAGTCACCAACACACCGGGAACGGTTAGCGCCATGATATAAGCTGCCAGAGAGAAGCCTACTAACGATAAACGACCGATATAAACGATCCGTGCTTGGCTTGCTTCACGGTTCACATAGCGCTTATAGATATCCATCGTCACTACGGTGGAAACCGCATGAATCTGCGAATTCGCTGTAGACATGGCTGCAGACGCGCCCGCCGCCATAATCAGCGAGGCAAGCAGGTAAGGGGCATACTCCATCAGCATGATGGGCAGAATTTGATCGGGATTTTCTACATTGGGCTCAAGCAGCACGCCGGAGTAGCCAGAGAGTACCGAACCCACATAGGCAAAGGCGGCTAAGCCAAGTAAAAAGGGCATTAAGTTGAACAGCTTGCCATGTTTGACCGAGTACATGCGTAACCAGATTTGTGGGCCCATAAAAGCACCAATAGCCGTAATGGCGAACAGCGAGAACCACATGGGGTATCCCATGGTGCCGTTAGGCCCTGGCATGGTGAGGTGTTCAGGAGATGTTTGCTGAAGCTGGCTAAATAGCGCTGCTGGACCGCCTACTTGGGTGGAAATATAGTAGCCTGCGTACATCATGCCGAAGAACAGCAGAGCTCCATAAATTACGTCGGTCCAGGCGATAGCACGAATGCCGCCAATCCATACGTAGATAATAATAATGAAGTAGAACAGCAGCGCGGCGAGCCAGAAAGGAATCAACCCACCGGAGGCCACTTCAATTAAGTAAGCGCCCCCGGTTAGTTGAATCTGTAAATAAGGCACGGTAAAAATTAGCGTAATTGCCGCAACGGTGATGCGCAGCGCCTCGCTATTATAAAAGTCGCCTATTAAGTCTGAGGGCGTTAAATAGTTAAATCGTTTGCCTAAATACCAAACCCGTTTACCAATCCAGTAATACATAAAGCCAAATAGCAGGTTCCAGGCTAACGCGGTCAGAAATACCGGCCCATTGGTATAGAAGGTGGCATTAGAGCCGAGGAACGCAAACGCACTCCACCATGTCGCCGCCACGGTGAAAAATACCGCAATACTGCCCATGGCGCGACCTTGAACAAAAAAGTCTTCACTGGTTTCTTGCGATTGGCGTGCTGATAGAACCCCCACCATCAAGGGGATAATCATAAATGCCGCAATAATTAATAGACTGCCGGTCATGTTTAATCCCCCGTCTTAGTGTTGTTTAGTGGCGCTTTCCGGTGTCGATGTTGGGCTGCCCCAGTTGGTGAAATAGGCCACCAAAAAAAGCGCCGTTAGCACAAACCACCAAAACAAGTTCCACACCAACAGGAAAGGGATACCCATCAACAGGGGCTCTATCCGGTTAGCCAGCATAATGACGGGGCTTTCCAGCATAAAGAAACTGAAAAGCATGACGCTGTAAATCGACAGCTTGAGGGGAGTTAAATACTTCATAGCGAGTTTGCCCTATGTCCATAGTGAATTGTTTATATTGAGTTTGTGAGCGGTATTTTCAGTACGCAGCCACCAACAGCGAGCTTCTTGGAAGCAACGTTATCGGTGCCAAGTACTGGCTGGGCGTGCTCCATGGATTTGTTGTATTTATTCGTATAAATATAATGATTAGGTGCTTTTTTAACCGGCGTCAAGTTCAAGAAGCACGTCAAGATGCCTTGTTACGTATAGATTCTCTAACGTGAACAAAAGAAAAGCATAATTTTATAAACGTGTTTGCTGGCGCATGCTGAGACCAAGTCTTATAGCGATGGAGCTGGACAGCATGTTTGGAATAAAAAGCAAAACGAAGCCTGAAGCATCGAGCTCTTCTATGGAGGAGGTGTCTTCTAAAACGGCACTTAATCAGAACTACTGGATGCCGTTTAGTGCCAACCGCGACTTCCATGCCAACCCGCGTGTGATCACCGGTGCGGAAGGGCGCTACTACATTGATGACCAGGGTCGTAAGCTGTTCGATTCACTTTCCGGGCTATGGACCTGCGGCGCGGGCCACAACCGTGAAGAGATTCAAAAAACCGTAGCGGCGCAGCTAGGTAGCCTCGACTTTGCGCCTGGCTTTCAAATTGGCCATCCGTTGGCGTTTAAACTGGCGGAAAAGGTGGCCAGCCTTACGCCAGCCGGACTGGATCATGTGTTTTTCACCAATTCGGGGTCAGAAGCCGCAGATACCTCGGTCAAAATGGCCAAGGCTTATTGGCGGCTAAAAGGTAAGCCAGAGAAAACGCGCATGATTGGCCGCGCCAAGGGCTACCACGGGGTAAACATTGGCGGCACCAGCCTGGGTGGGATCGGTGGCAATCGCAAACACTACGGTCAGTTGATGGATGTAACCCACCTGCCGCACACCCTTCAAGCGGGTCACGCCTTCACCCGTGGCCAAGCGGAAACCGGTGCCGAGCTTGCCGATGCATTGCTCGATCAAATCGCCCTACATGATGCTTCCACCATTGCTGCGGTGATTGTTGAGCCGATGTCCGGCTCGGCGGGGGTGATCGTTCCGCCGAAAGGTTACCTGGATCGGCTGCGTGAGATCTGCACTGCCCACGACATCCTGCTGATTTTTGACGAAGTGATTACCGCCTTTGGGCGTAGTGGAGCAACCACCGGTGCGGAAGCCTTTGGTGTCACGCCGGATATCATGAACGTGGCGAAGCAGATCACTAACGGCGCAATTCCCATGGGCGCGGTGATCGCGTCCAGCGAGATTTTCGATACCTTTATGCACGCCGGTGGCCCCCAACATGCCGTTGAGTTTCCTCATGGCTACACCTACAGCGCCCATCCGGTGGCCTGTGCGGCGGGTCTGGCGGCGCTTGAGATGATGGAGCGTGAAAACTTCCCTGCTCAGGTCAGCGCCATCGCACCTACCTTTGAGCAGAAGCTACACGCCTTGAAAGGCCGCAATCACGTTGTCGATATTCGTAACTACGGCCTAGCTGGTGCCATTCAGCTAACGCCCCGGGAAGGCGACCCAACGATCCGTCCCCGCGATGCTCACATGGCGCTCTGGGAAGCAGGCTTCTACGTGCGTTACGGCGGCGACACGCTGCAGTTTGGCCCTCCCTTTGGCACCACCGAGGCCGAGCTAGAGCGGCTGTTCGACGCCGTGGCCACCACCCTGGATGCGTTAGCCTAAGATTCGCTGGCATAACCGACTGACCTAAATTTCAGAGAGTTTAAATATGAGTGTTGTTTCCCACCTGATTAACGGCGAGTTAGTTGAAAGTAAGCGTACGCTGGATGTCACCAACCCCTCCACAGGCAAAGTGATTCGCCAAGTGGCGGATGCCAATGCCGCCGATGTAGAGCGCGCCATTACCGCCGCCCAAGAGGCGTTTCCCGCCTGGCGCGATACGCCGCCCGCTAAGCGCGCCCAGGTGATGTACCGCTTTAAGCAATTGCTTGAAGAGAACGCTAACCGCTTGGTACAGCTGGTCAGTGAAGAGCACGGCAAAACTCCCGAAGACGCCATGGGCGAACTCAAGCGCGGCATTGAGAACGTCGAGTACGCCTGTGGGGTGCCAGAGCTGCTCAAAGGAGAGTATTCCCACAATGTAGGGCCAGGCATTGATGCCTGGTCAAACTTCCAGCCATTGGGTGTGGTGGCGGGCATTACCCCGTTTAACTTCCCCGCCATGGTACCGCTGTGGATGTACCCCATGGCGATTGCCTGCGGTAATACGTTTATATTGAAGCCTTCGGAGAAAGACCCTTCGGCGGCCATGGCAGTAGCCGAATTGCTTCAAGAAGCGGGGCTACCCAAAGGTGTAATGAATGTAATCCACGGCGGTCGCGAAGCGGTGGAAACGCTGCTGGATGCCAAGGCTGTTAAAGCCATTTCCTTTGTCGGCTCAACGCCAGTGGCTGAGGCGATCTACTCTCGTGGTTCCGCCGCGGGTAAGCGCGTTCAGGCGTTAGGTGGGGCGAAGAACCACGCCGTGGTGCTGCCGGATGCCGACCTGGAAAACGCTGCCAACACGCTGATGGGTGCGGCCTATGGTAGCTGCGGGGAGCGCTGCATGGCGATCTCGGTAGCGGTATGCGTGGGCGATGAGACCGCAGACCGCTTGGTTGAAACCCTACTTCCTAAAATCGCTCAACTAAAAGTTGGCCCTGGCACCAAGCGGGATCTGGATATGGGGCCGCTGGTGACCGCTGAGCACCGGGATAAAGTCCTCGGCTACATCGAAGATGGCGTAAAGGCTGGCGCGACACTGGTGGCCGATGGTCGCGACCTTCAAGTCTCAGGCTATGAAGAGGGCTATTTCGTGGGCGGCTGCTTGTTCGATAACGTCACCGCCGAAATGCGCATCTACCAGGAAGAGATCTTTGGGCCGGTGCTTTGCGTGGTGCGCGTGGGTAGCCTGGATGACGCCATGCACCTGATCAACGACCACGAGTATGGCAACGGCACTTGCCTGTTTACTCGCGATGGCGAAGCTGCCCGCCGCTTTACCGACGGTATCGAGGTTGGCATGGTGGGCGTGAATGTGCCGCTCCCGGTGCCCGTGGCGTACCACAGCTTTGGTGGTTGGAAGCGCTCGCTGTTTGGGGATCTTCACGCCTACGGGCCGGACTCGGTGCGCTTCTATACTCGCCGCAAAGCGGTCTCCCAGCGTTGGCCGTCGGTGAGCGAGGCCACCCGGGCCGAGTTCTCGTTCCCCAACAATCAAAGTTGACGTCTTAGAGTAACTAGGACATCTTCTCAGCACCGTCGCCCTGCGATGGTGCTTTTTTTGGTGCGTACTTCAGACGTATAGGGACGAGAACAGCGTGGCGAGAACCCAGGACGAAATTCGGCAAACCAACGTAAAAAAGATTCTCCAGGCGGCAGAGCAGTTGTTTGCCGAAAAGGGCTATGCAGGTGCTTCCATGGGCGAAATCGCACAACTGGCAGAGATCCCCAAGTCCAATGTGCACTACTACTTCTCGACCAAAAAAGCGCTGTATCAAGATGTTCTGTTAGAGCTTCTCGAGGTGTGGAAACAGGACGCGCTCTGCTTCGAGCTCTACGATGATCCTCGTGTCGTGCTTTCCACCTATATTCGCGCCAAGATGAACCACTCCCGCAACCGCGCCCACGGCTCGAAAGTTTGGGCGGCCGAAGTCATGCAGGGCGCGCCGATTCTTAAGGAGCGCCTGCGCGACAACCTTTACGAATGGGCCAAGCTTAAGGAGTCGAAAATTCGCGAGTGGGTCGAGTCAGGTCAAATCAACCCTGTCGAGCCTTCCTACCTGCTCTATATGATTTGGGCATCTACCCAGCACTACGCGGATTTCGACTACCAAATCTACCTGCTCAACGACGACCAACCGCTGGACGACTTACAGTTCGAAAAGGCCGTGCAGTCGGTGACCTCGGTGATTTTGCGCGGGATTGGATTGACGGCGTGAGCAGCATTCAACGACTGAGCTGCACAGACGTATCAAACTTATGCCGCTTACGCGACAGTAGCGTGCGGAACTTGCGCAGGTTGTCGTCGCCATAGAGCACGCGATCACAAAAGCTGTCGTACTCATCTAAATCAGCGACTGTCACGATCAATACAAAATCACACTCTCCGGTTACCTGATAGCACTGCTTCACTTCAGGGGCGCTCAGCGCTGTTGTTAAAAAACGCTGGTAGAGTGATTTGTTATCCCGCTCCATGGTGACTTCTACCACCATGTGCAAGCACTGCCCCAAGGCGTCAGGATTGAGTAGTGCTACCTGCTGCTCAATGATTCCAGCGTCGCGTAATCGATTAACGCGCTTTAAACAGGCAGAGGGTGAAAGCCCTATCTCGTCCGCTAGCGCTTGGTTGGTCAGGCTGGAGTTACGCTGAAGTTGGTCAAGGATTCGTCGATCAATGGCGTCCATGAAATAAAATGTCCTTTCTGCGCTCATAAAGAACGAATAGTGATTGTTAGTGCGGAATTGAAAAGAATATTCTGCGCCAGCCCCATTATCATAACCGTTGTTCAAATGATGGCAACGGGGGCTTGATGCAGATAAAAATTCATCATCTATGGGCTTGGGTAACTCACCTATTACAAGACGCGTTGCGCGTGTACCTGACGCTGCTCAAAATCCTGATTCCAGCATTGCTTATCGTCAAAGCATTAGAGCTCTTGGGTGTTATCGGCTGGCTGGGAACGGTATTAGCTCCCTTAATGAGCATACTCGGTTTGCCCGAGCAGTTGGGCGTTGTGTGGGCGGCGGCGCTCTTTACCAACTTGTACACCGCCATTGCGGTATTTCTCCAAGTAGCTGGTGATATGCACTTGAGTGTCGAGCAAGTGACAGTGCTGGGTGCATTAATGCTGGTAGGGCACTCAATTCCTGTTGAAGGGGCCGTTGCCAAGCGCGCTGGCGTACCTTGGTGGGCTACGTTAGTCCTGCGCGTAGGTGGGGCTTTGCTGCTTGCTTGGCTCTTGCACTGCTTCTATTCGTATTTTGGTTTGTTGCAAGCGCCAGTAGCATTGGTATGGCAACCAAGCTTGTCGACAGCGCCAACGCTAAGCAGTTGGGCTATTGCACAGCTTGAAACGCTAGCGCTTATCTTTGTGATTATTTTAGCGCTGATTGTGCTCCTAAAACTTCTGAAAAAGCTCGGCCTGGAGCGCTGGATTCATCTTGGTTTGCTACCGCTACTCAAGCTATTAGGCATTGGCCGTTCGGCAGCGAATGTAACGGTGATTGGTTTTACGTTGGGATTAAGCTACGGCGCGGGGCTGCTGATTCGGGATGTGCAGAACGGGGTGCTTAGCAAGCGTGATAGCACGCTTGCACTGTGCTTTCTCGGCCTCTGCCATAGCGTTATAGAAGACACGCTGCTGATCTTGATGCTGGGGGCCGATATAGCGGGCATTTTATGGGCACGGCTACTCTTTGCCGTTATTGTCACCGCTATGATTGCCCGTTGGCCCGCAACCACAATCAATAGGGCGCTACACCGGCTGCCGTAAGCGTAAAATGGATAGGCCCAATCCGATAAAAGCACTGCCCATCAGGCGATTGACCCATGTCACCCGCGAGCGACTGCTCAGCCAGCGGGCAAGATGCTTGGCAAGGGTGCCGTAGGTCATCAAGGTGACAAAGGAGAGTGCCATGAAGGTACCTACCATGATGGAGAACTGAGGAAGCAAGGCGCGCTGCGTATCCAAAAACTGTGGAAAAAGGGCAGTGAAGAACAGGATCGCCTTAGGGTTGCTCATGGCGACCAGTATGCCTTCACTGACAGTGCGCCATCTGGGAGTGGGTTTTGCCGGGCTGGTTGAGACCGCAAGGGAGGTGTTGCTGCGCCACTGACGAATGCCCAGGTAGATCAAGTAGGCTGCGCCGCCCAGTTTAAGCAGGTTGAACAGCACTTCCGAGGCGTTCAACACCACCCCCAGCCCCAAGACTGCTGCACTGGCCAGTATGAGTAGGCCAGTGATATTGCCCAGCGACGAAAGCGCCACGCGTTTGGCTCCTCCTGCCATGCCATTGCGCACCGCGACTAGAAAAGCGGGCCCGGGGCTGGCAATGCTGACTAGTGCCACGGCAACAAAAAGCAACCAAGTGGAAAGCAGCATGGGCGCATCTCCTGACGGGGTTGAAGTGACTCATCGCATTAATCCTAATGGATAACACCCGTGTAGACGACTAAAAAGCGTATTTAAGGTGTGGCGAATAAAATGAATGTGTTTCGCGCAATATAGGACTTGTCCTTTCGGTTTCCGGGTCAGGAAGTGGTCGGGTCGGCGACTCAAACTCTCAGCAAGCCTCTAATATCTCTTTTGACAGAGACTCCCCGTTCAGTGTGCGTGCGTACTGTGACAGCTAAACTTTGCTGGCGACCAAAAGGGCGGTCAGCGATCTTAGGCAATTCTGCCCAAAATACCGGATTTTGTAAGACATTCGCTATTGGGTTTGTAAGATATCTCTTAAAAATCGATGACTGAATTGATTTTGCTAGGAGATGCTGTAGTTTTTCCCGGCGTTGCTATCAGGGTTAAAGTCCTAAGCAATAAATGGCATCGACTTAATACGACTTTTTATAGAAGAGCCCTTTCTCAACAAGATGAAAAAGGGCGATCCCTCATGGCGGCATTCAGTATTGATGGCGCTTGTGTTTAGCCTTACTGGGTTTCAGGCGCATGCCTTTATTTATTTCGATTATTACCAGCTTTCCTACCGTCATCTTTACAGTACTGCTAAGTGTCGCCGTTCTTTACTGGTTAGTTTCGCTATCGGGATTGGTCGATAGCGACGTAGTCGAGGGTGATGTTGGCGAAGGCGGTTCGCTGGCGCTGGGTGGTTTACTGGCAACGCTGGGCTTGCACGGCGTTCCCCTGCCGCTAGTGATTACGCTGCTGGCATTAACCGGCTGGCTGTTTAGCTATTTCGCAATGCTGTTGTTAGGAACACACCTAAACCCAGGCCTTTTGCTGTGGGTGTTTAATGGCGTCGTGCTGATATTAGGGTTTGTTGTCGCCACTATCATCACGTCCTTGCTGATTCGCCCTATGCGGCCCCTTTTTCGCCCCGCTCAGCACCTGCCTATTGAACAGCGTTTGACAGGTAAGCAATGCACGGTTCGTTCGGCAGAGGTGACAAAAGAGAAAGGCCGCGCCGATGCGCATATAGATGGTGACCATCTTATTTTGCAAGTGCGAAGCGACTCAGCGCTGGTGCGCGGTGAGCGCGCCATCATTATTCAGTACCTGTTGACTGAAGATGCGTACTGGGTGGTATCTGAAAAAGATTTTGAAGCCGGCTTAGCCGATTAATTGCCTTGGTGCAGGAGATAAAGATGGATTTGTCGTGGATCATGCCACTACTGGTTAGTGTCAGTGTGATTGTTATTGCACTGCTTGCAATACTGGCACTGTTTAAAGCCTTTTATCGAAAAATAGATCAAGGCCAGGCATTAATCGTCAATGACCTTTCCGCAACGCCCAAGGTTTACTTTACCGGGGCTATGGTGCTGCCCGTTGTTCACCGTTCCGAAACCATGAAGGTATCGGTGATCACCCTGGAGCTCAATCGTACCGGGAAAGAGGGGCTGATTTGCCGCGATAATTTGCGTGCCGACATTAGCGTAGCATTCTACCTACGCGTCAATGCCACTGCCGAAGACGTCTTGCGCGTTGCTAAATCCGTTGGCGTAGGCCGCGCCTCCGATCGCGATGCCGTTAATGAGTTATTTAACGCCAAGTTCAGCGAAGCATTGAAGACCGTCGGTAAAAAGATGGACTTCATGCAGCTCTTCGAAGAGCGCCAGCAGTTCCGCGACGCCATTGTTGAGACCATTGGCCAGGATCTTAATGGCTACATTCTCGAAGACGTTGCCATTGATTATTTAGAGCAAACGCCGAAAAGCTCGCTGGATCCGAACAACATCCTGGATTCAGAAGGTATCAAATGCATCACCGAGATTACCGCCCGGCACAATGTTGAGACCAACCGTCTGGAGCGCGACCAAGAGCTGGAAATTCAGCGCAAGAATGTATCGGCTCGCGAGGCTGCATTAGAGCTTGAGCGAACTCAGGCCGATGCCGAGGCGCGTCAGCGTCGTGAAATCGAAAGCTTGCAGTCTCGTGAGCAGTCCGAAGCCGAGCAGGTGCTACAGCAAGAACGTGCGAAAAGCGAAGCCGCGCGGATTAAAACCGACGAAGAGCTAGCGATTGCTGAAGAGAACAAGCAGCGCCAGATCGAAATGGCCACCAAGGCCCGTGAGCGTGCCGTCCAGATCGAAGAGGTGCGCATTCGTCAGGCGAAAGAGCTTGAGGATGTGACCCGTGAACGTGCGGTAGAAATTGAACGAATCGGTATGGAAAAAGCGCTGGAAGAAGAGCGCAAAGAGATTGCCGACATTACCAGCCAGCGTATTGCGGTTGAACGCAGCGTGGCGGAAGAAGAAGAGAATATTAACGATGTGCGCAACCGCGCCGAGGCGGAGCGCCAGAAGGTCACTCGCTTGACCGCTGCTCAAGCCGAAGCGGAAGAGCGCAAGCTCAAAGAGGTGCGCGCCGCGGAAGCAGTGTTCGAGCGCTCCAAGCTGGAAGCGGAGGAAGCGGTTATTCGCGCCCAAGCCGATCTAGATGCGGCAGAGAAGAAATCCGCCGCAGAAGAGAAGCAGGCACGCGGTCACCAAGCGCTTGCCGCCGCAGACGGGCTGGCCGAAGCGCAAGTGCTGGAAGCGCGTGCTCACGCCCAGCGCAGCGAAGGCTTTGCCCTTGCCGAGGTTAAAACGGCCAATGCGAAAGCTGATGAAGATGCCGGACTAGCGGAAGTGCGTATTCTTGAACAGCGCCTTGAAGCCGAGGCCATGGGCGAGGAAAAACTGGGCACCGCGAAAGCGCAGGCCCGGGAAGCAATGGCCAAAGCCGAAGCGAATGGTTTGGTCGAGAAGCTGCGCGCTTACGACAATATGTCCGAAGAGGCTCGCCACTTCGAAGAGTTCCGCATGAACCTGGAAGTGCACAAGAAAGAAGTCATGGCGCAAATCGAAGCCCAGCGCATCGGTATGCTCGAAAATGGCAAGGTAATGGCTGCCGCGATGCACAATGCCAAGTTTGAACTGATTGGAGGCGACAGCGATGTGTTTGAAAAGCTCACCGCCGGCCTAGGCTACGGTAAAGCGGTTCAAGGAGTGCTCGATAAGTCGCCAGCGTTGCAAGCCACTCTGGCGGGCTTAGCGAATCGTGCCATGAGTTCTGGCAAATCCTCTGAAACTGCCTAAAGGACAGGGCGGCTCACTATGGGGAGAGCCGCCTTACTTTTGCCGGTAGTGTCGCGCCAAGCGGCCGGTGAACTATCCAGGCAGTTTTCGTGAAAGCCTAAGACCGCAACTGTCAGCCAATTGCGGTCTTTGCTATTTCTAGTGAGCACTTTTCAGGATGAATACTATGTCGAAGGAGCACTCTTCGGTTGAAAACATCGTCAGAGAAAGCACCGCATTCGAGACGATTCAGCGGCGCTTGAGAACCCAGGGCGGCGAACTGGGCGCTTCGATCGGTAAGCTGAACGAAGCTCGCGCTGATGTTTTTGGTAGCAGTAGTATGGCGCTGTTGGGCAGGGCCCGGGTACGTACCGAAAATAACGCCATTGCCCGCGATATGGTGCGTATTGGCGAGCAAATCCTGTTTGGCTTTAACGTGCAATTGGGGTTGCGCAAAGAGCTTGAGGCGAGCGATATCTTTGCGCTTTATCACCTCAAAGATGATGAAGAGGGGCTTGAGTTAAGCGAAGCGCCGATGGCGGATAGCTTCCTCACCGAGAGCCGCTTTGTTCAGGATTTCAAAGAACTACAGAAATACTACAGTCACGCTACGCTGGTTCAACTGGTCACCCTGAACAACAAACTGCTGATCGCTTTTCAAATTGGTGAAAAACTTAGCGACCTGCGTGTCTTCCGCTGGGAATTAGCCGCGAGCGGCGAGGTGAGCCGCTATATCGATAATCGTGGTGAGCGTGACCTGATCTTTCCTGACCGCTTTGCTTTCCCCTGGCAGACAGCAGGCCGGGATATGCAAGAGCAAGGCCGTGCGCCCCATCTGAATATCCTTGATACGGTCTTCGTTGATAACCTGCGCGGTAACATTACCTTCAAGATCGAGAACAACACCAGCAGCGGCGAGGGGGTATTTGCCGACCCGGTGGAGTCTGACTCCCAGTCGCTGGACGATGCCAGCTTTGAATACGCCGATCTTGGTGCCGTCGTACTTGTTCGTATCCTGCCTTTTAATGAGCAGCAGTGGCGTTACTACCTTTTCAATCGCGCTGAACAACACGTTAAACGTGTCGATGCCATGGCGGGCTCGGTGGTTGAACTGCCGGAAAACCACGGCCTGATTTTCCCTTCAGGCTACTACTTAAATACCGGGGAGTTGACCACCTACGAAGTGCCCGAGGAAGATCTGCGCTTCAAGCGCATGGTACGCTCGCCAAACGGCGAAGATGTTCTGTATATCTTCTACGCGCCGCAAACAGGGCAGGTGGTGCTTTACCGTTATAACCTGATCCGCAAGCAGGTCGATACTCCTATGGTGGGGCATGGGGCGGCAATACTTGAAAACGGCCATCTGGCGATTTTTTATGCCGAAGATGAGCCAACGCTGGTACACCCCATCCAGGTGTGGGCAACGCCCTTTATGTCGGAGCGCTTCCATGCCCAGGACGCGGTGCGCAACGACACGCCACTAGGTCGAATCGGCAATCCTGACCTGGTGCGCGGTATTGCCGAGCTCAATAGCATTGTGCAGCTCGCTAACGAGCAGCAGGCGTCCGAGCGTCACTTTAACGCCATTATTCGTCGGGTCGACCGCACGCTGAACCAGTTCCACTGGATTGGTGAAGCTGACTTTAAAACCATTCACGCCGCCCTTGAGCAGCTAAAGCACACCGCTGAACTGATGCTCGATGAGTATGAGAAAGTCCAGGCGATTCGTGCCCAGACTGCTCAGGCGCTAGACGAGGTTGAGAAACAGCAGGCGGCGCTGCTGCGGGAGCTCAAGCCCAGTAGTTGGAAAACCCCCGACCTATTCGTTACCTACCTGAAACACTTACGCGACCATCGTGGCCGACTGATGGCGCTGCGCGAGCGCCGTTACCTGGATGAAGGGCGCCTGCAAACGTTAGAGCAAGCGCTGGATAAAGCGGAACAGTCGCTGACCCAGCAGACCTTTAGCTTTCTTGCTCAGCCAGAAGCGCTAGATGGCTACCGGGAAACCCTGGCGACGTTGAGAGAGCAGGTGGGTGAGGCAGAGAATCGCCAGCAGTTGGCGGAGTGCGTAGGGCGTTACCGCGAGTTGACGGTGGGTCTGGATATGATCCAAGGGCTGCTATCGTCGATGTCTGGCGGCGATGCTATTGAGCAAACGCGGATTACCGAGAATATCTCCAGCATCTACGCCTCGATTAATCAGCAGCGTTCCGAAGCGGAGATCCGTTTAAGAGAGCAGGGGAGCGCAGAGGCTCAGGCACAGTTTGCAGCCCAGATTCGCCTGTTTGAGCAGAGCCTGGCTAATGGCGTGGGTGCGCTGCGGGAGCCCGATGACTGCGACCAGCTGATGACGCGTATCCTCGACCAACTCCAGGAGCTGGAGAGTCAGTTCGGCGAATTTGATGAATTTTTAACCACCATTCTTGAACAGCGTGAAAGCGCCCACGAAAGTATCGAAGCACGCCGCCAGCAGCTGCAGGATGAGCGTCAACGGCGCGTCTCTACACTAACCGATGCCAGTCAGCGAATCTTGGCCAATGTGGAGCGGCGCACGGAACGCTTTGAAACCCTGGAAGAGCTGCATAGCTTCTTCGCAGCCGATGCCATGGTGGGCAAAGTGCGTAGCATGATCAATGAGCTACGCGAGATGGGCGGTAACCTTGAGGCGGATGATATCGCCGGGCGTCAACGCTCCTCCCAGGATGCCGCCATGCGTAGCGTGCGCGACCGTTCCGATATTTATGAATCCGGTGGTGATGTTATTCGCCTGGGGCCGCGCCACCGCTTCAGCGTCAACCAGCAGCATCTCGACTTAACCCTGGTGCCTCGCCAAGAGCGCATCATGCTGCATCTGACGGGCACGCAATATTACGAGCCGCTTGAGGATGAACGGCTGACCGAGCTGCAAGACTACTGGAGTATGCTGCTGCCTTCGGAAAGCCCCGCGGTCTATCGCGCCGAGTATCTTGCCTATCGCTTTATGGACGAGTTGGCGAAGCCCGGTGCTAAGCCCATTAATGTCGAAGATTTTAGCGAGCTTCAGCGTCAGATTGCCAATTTTGCCTCGCCGCGCTATCGCGAAAGCTACGAAAAAGGCATCCACGACCACGACGCTGCGTTAATCGTACGCACCTTGTGGCCAGCCCGCCAAAGTGCGGGCTTGCTAGGGTTTGGGCCACTGCCCCGGGCATTGGCAATGCTCTTCTGGGCCGACCGTATTCATGATGAAGAGGCGAGCCGTAACCTTCGCGCTCGCTGTCTTTCGGCAGGCATTCTGTGCCGCATTATGAATAACGAGGATCTGCTACTGGCTTTGATTCAGGAAGTGCAGCCGCAGCTTGATGCTTTTGTATCGGCCCAACAGATCAAGTGCTCGGTGAGTCAGATAAGCAGTGCCACTGACTTTTTGGTGCGCCAGTTGGCTGAAGAGGGCGAACTTTTTCCGGTCACCCAGTACGCCGCCAGCCTGGTAGAGAGCTTTACCACCTCCATGCAGCAGCAGGGCTACTACGCACACTTCCAAGAGGCCTTGGCCGTAGTGGCGGGTAACCCCGGCGCCCGCTGGGTGATCACCTCCCATTGGCTGCAGGCCCACGCGGGGCAAGCCAAGCAAGAGGCGTTGCTGCACTACCTGCCTGAAGCGATTGCTATGCTAAACACGGCTGACCGGTTAAGCACCGCTCCCCATAATGTCGAACTAGCCTTCACCGTTACCGGTTTGCTGGGCCAGCACGGGCGTCTTGAACAACAAAAGCTCACGCTTCAACTAGACGACTTTCAGGAGCGACTGCGCCATCACGAGAAGGTCGTTATACGCGACTGGACGGCGTTACAAGAGCGTCGCCAGCTCATTCTACGCGAGCAGCGGGAGCGGTTGCGGCTCGAAGAGTACCTGCCGAAGCCACTCAACTCCTTTGTACGCAACAAGCTGATTACCGAAAGCTACCTGCCCATTATCGGCGATAACCTAGCCAAGCAGATGGGCACGGTAGGTGATACGCGGCGCACGGATAATAGTGGTTTGTTGATGATGATCTCCCCGCCCGGCTACGGTAAAACCACCCTGATGGAGTATGTGGCGAACCGCCTGGGGCTGATCTTTATGAAGATTAACTGCCCAAGCCTTGGCCACGATGTGACCTCGCTGGATCCTAACGCGGCGACGCACTCCACCGCCCGGGCCGAGCTGATCAAGCTCAACCTCGCATTTGAAATGGGCAACAACGTCATGCTCTATCTGGATGATATTCAGCATACTCACCCGGAGTTTTTGCAGAAGTTTATCTCGCTATGCGACGGCAGCCGTCGGGTAGACGGTATCTGGAATGGGCGCACCAAGACCTACGATATGCGCGGTAAGCGTTTCTGTATCGCCATGGCGGGTAACCCCTACACCGAAAGTGGCGACGTGTTCAAAGTGCCTGACATGCTGGCCAACCGCGCCGACGTTTATAACCTGGGCGATGTATTAAACGGCATGGAGGAGGTGTTTGCGCTCTCCTACATCGAGAATGCCATGAGTGCCAATACGGTGCTTGCCTCTTTGGCCACACGCGGTATGGACGATTTCTACCGCTTTGTTGATATCGCCATGGGCCGCGAGGTGCCGAGCACCGACTTTGAACACGACTATAGCGCCGCAGAGCGCGAAGAGATCGTGGCGGTGCTGAAGAATATGTTTAAAGCACGAGAAGTGGTGCTGCGAGTTAATCAACAGTACATCACCTCCAGTGCTCAGGCTGACGAGTACCGTACCGAGCCGCCGTTCCGCCTACAGGGCAGCTATCGCAATATGAATCGGTTGGCGGAGAAGATGTCACCGATCCTTAGCGACGATGAGCTTGAAGCGATCATTGATGATCACTATGTCGGGGAAGCGCAGCTGTTAACCCACGGCGCTGAAGAGAACCTACTCAAGCTGAAAGAGTTGAGAGGCACCTTGAGCGAAGCGGAAAAGCAGCGCTGGGAAGCGATTAAACGTGAGTTCCAACGTCGGCAACTAACCGGAGGCAATGAAGAGACCGGTGCCTTGGTGGTTCGCCAGTTAAGCTTAATTGCTGAAGGGGTTGGGCAGTGGGGGAAGGTAAGGTCGGGGGAGAGTTGATGCCGACTACATTGCCGCCCCCTGGCTAATCATTTGTTATCGATAATGATGCTGGGTCGATAACAAATAAGCCGCTGTTAATCAGCGGCTTATTTTTTATCTAAAAGCCCCCACCTAAAGCACTTAATCAATAGCGGAGAAAGGATTTTCTGCCATTAAGAAAGCGCGTAAATCGGATTTTTGAGCGTGGTTATGTAGCCACTCACGAACGTCGCAGGCTTTTTGATAATCGGACTCGCCAAATTTGCTGCGATAAAGATTTTCAAAGGTGTCACTGGTCTTTTCCTGACGTATCCGCTTTTGCCAGGCGTCTGTCAGTATGCTGTTCAAATTGCCAGCCAGTCCTTCCGCAACCAGCATTTCCCACTCACCTTTATTCAACCAAACGCCCCCAACGCGGGCGCTATAGTCGATTCGGTGGGCATTATCTTTAGTAATGCGAAACTTACTCATAATGCCGCCGGTCACTGGGCAAATCAGTGCGACTACGGTGTCTCCAGCTTCAATGCTCTCAACACAAATGTCATCAAACACGTGTTCGGGATGACGCTCTTTCCAACTTATGTAATCTTCAATCAATATCCAATTTCCGCCGCAGTTGTTGCAAGTATGACTGCGGAAAAGAGCATCAATAAAGCTGGGGACTAAGTTTCCCTGCTGGCATGCGGTACATTTCATTGGCGCGTTCCTGCTATTAAGTCCATGATATCTTTCTCATGTACGAAAGTTGTCACAAAGGCTAATTAAGAGCAAGTTGTCACGCCGAGAAATTAACACTTAAAACTTAACCGATGCCTGCAGGCTAACTTCCAGTGGGTCGCCGACCACTAAAAGGAGGTTTCAGGCGATTCGTAGGGAGGGGCCGATAGTTCTAGTAGTTCCTGGGGTGGCTCTTTATACAAAGTGGGTTCCTGACCCAGTCGCTCGGCCATGAAACTGATAAAAGCACTGAGTTTCGGCGGAAGATATCGAGTTGGTGGATAAAGCACCCAGGCCTCGCCGCAATAATAATGGGTCTTGAATTCCCATTCCGGAAGTACTTGGACGATATGTCCCTGCTGCAACGCATGGCGAGCAGTGAAGTACGGCAAGCTGCCAATGCCAAGGTGTTGCAAGACCGTATCCAGCCTTGCACCAGTGTGATTGACCGCATAGCGACCATGCACATTGACGCTCACGTTCTTGCCGTTGCGCTGGAATTTCCAGCGGGAATCACCGGGCTCCTCGCCCAGAAAAATGCAATTGTGCACTTTCAGATCGTGCGGGTGCTCTGGTGTGCCTTGACGCTTGAGATAGTCCGGCGTCGCGCAAAGCATGTGGTCGATGTCAATGAGCTTTCGCCCCATAAGACCTGGTGAAGGGCGATCAGTAATGCGGATTGCCAGATCCACCTGATCATCGATCAAGTCCACATAGCTGTCCTTGAGCTGTAACAGAACATCGATTTTGGGATAACGCGCCAGGAAGTCAGGAATGTGGGGGTGGATGACAAAACGTCCTACCGCCTTCGGTACACTGACTCGTATTAGACCTTGTGGTTCTGGGTCGAACTGCCCGGAAACGGCCATCACGGCTTGCGCTGCGCTCACCATATCGACGCAACGTCTATGAACCTCATGCCCGCTTTCGCTCAGCCGCAGTTTGCGGGTCGTGCGCTGGAGCAGCCGGGTACCCAGCGCCTTCTCCAGGCGGGCAACCGAGCGGCTGATTGCCGAGGGCGTTGCGCCCAACTGGCGTGCCGTTTCTGAAAAGCTGCCGGTTTCGACCACCTTGACGAAGACCGCCATTTCGCCCAACAGGGCGACCATCTTATTTGTGCTCATGAGGCAAAAAATATTTGAATTTATGCTGGATTATCGCAGCCGCTCTTTATCAATACAATTGATAGTCGATGAGAGAGGAGCGGATATATGACACCGGATTATCTGGCGGAATTTCTCGCCCTGGCCGCCATCCACTTTCTTGCAGTCGTGGCGCCGGGGCCGGATTTCGCCGTTACGATTCGCCAGAGCGTGCTCTATGGGAGGCGTCTAGGCATCGCTACGGCGGTTGGCATTGGTGCCGGTATCTCGGTACATGTGATCTATACCTTGCTGGGGGTCGGCGCGTTGATGCACACAACCCCCTGGTTACTGAGTGCGGCCGAGTTGGTGGGCGGAGCCTACCTGTTATATCTCGGCATCATGTTCATCCGGCAGGCAGGCAAGCACACAGCCGGGTTGGCGCTGGATGCCGCAGCCGAGAGAGGGGCAAGGAGCTTTCGACAGTCGTTCGCGTTGGGGTTTCTGACTAATGCTACCAACCCCAAGGCGACGCTGTTTTTCCTGGCCGTGTTCACGACTGTGGTCAGTGATTCGACGCCATTGCGCATTCAAATGCTTTATGGCGGCTGGATGTGCCTGGTCAATGCCGGTTGGTTCGTGTTGGTCAGCCTTGTGTTTACCAGCCCGCCTGTTCGCGAGCGATTTCTGCGTATCGGTCACTGGTTCGAGCGGGTGATGGGAGTGCTGCTCATCGCCTTTTCGATGCGTTTGTTGTGGGGGATTGGAGGAATGATGTTCACTTTTTCACAATGAGAAGGGGACTCAAATCTTGTACACGGAATAACTGGTAGCTCTGTCTAGTCCTGAAATAGATTGACACCTATTTCACCTCAAAACGCCCGATGTACTGTATCGGGCGTATTCAAGCACTATTCTTCCGACTTTGGCAGCCGTCACATTTGGTTGAAGCCTATAAAGGGAATTCCCTGTTCAAAACTTCACCGACGCCTGCAGGCTAACTTCCAGTGGGTCGCCGACCACTACCCGTGTGCTGCCGCCGCTTGAAGGGTAGTAAGTGGTGTCGAACAGGTTCTTGGCGTTGAGCTGCAGGTGCAGGTTGTCGCCCAGCCAAGGGGTATCCCAGCCGATAAACGCATCGGCGACGGTGTAGGCGTCTAGCTGGAAACTATTGTCGGCATCGCCTTCGCGCTCACCCACATAACGAACCCCGCCGCCCAGGCGCCAGTTGCCCAGTTCCGGGCCGGTAGCTAGGTCGTGAGCCAAATAAAGGCTTGCGGTGTGGCGTGCGGCGTTGGTTAGCCGGTTACCCTCGGTACCTTCGGTATCTTTCAACACCTCGGTATCGGTATAGGCGTAAGCGCCTAACAGCGAAAGCTGATCGGTCAACTGGCCGGAAACCGTTAGCTCCACACCCCGGGAGCCCGCTTCGCCTACCGTGCGGGTGACGCCGTTGTCGGAGACGGCGACATTCTCCTTGCGGATATCAAATAGCGCAGCGGCTAACGAGAGCTGGTCGTTCCATAGGTGTTTGACGCCGATCTCACTGCCCATACTGTGCTCAGGATCCAGCGTCTTGCCCGTATCGCTGTCGGCGCCATTGGGCACAAAGGCTTCGCTATAGCTGGCATAAACCGACGTATCCGGAGTCAGGCGATGCAGCAGGCTGACCGACGGCAGGAAAATATCGTCGCTGATATCGGTGGCGGTCACGAAGGGGCGGCCACGGCCACCAAACTGCTCATAGCGGGTATAGCGCCCGCCTAGCCCCAGCGTCCAGCGGTCGTTGAAGTGCCAACGGTCATTGAGATAAACGCCGGTCGTATTAATCTCATCCAAGCGGTTGCTTCGCGAGGTGTTAAGGCGATCTCTATCCAGATTAAGACCGCCGTAGCTCATATCATAAATATTCTGGTCGGTGACCGCCGAGCCGCGATACACATCGCCCACGTAATCCCGGCGGCGTTCGTGATCAATCCCGACGGTCAGGTCGTGACGCATGTCAGCCAGAGTGGCGGTACCGGTGGTATCCCAGGCGGTGTATTGCACACGGCGGTCAAAGCCATAATTAGCGTCTGCACGGCGGGTTAGTGCGCCGGTATCTTCATTCACACGCAGTACCCGCGGTTGGCCATCGCTGTACTGGCGGCGGTTCCAGCCGTAGGTCAATCTTGTCGACCAGTTGTCGTTGATATCCTGCTCCCACCAGGCGGTGACCGCTTCGTCGTGACCAAATACCCGCGACCAGGGTTCATCGAAACGGCGGTCATTGGGTACCTTGGCGGGCTCACCGTCGACAATCACCGTGCCGCGATCCAGATCCAGGTCGTAGTCGCGATACTCATAGGAGATCTGCGCGCGACTGTCGCTGCCTTCCCAGCGTAGCGAGGGGGCAACGGTAGTGCGTCGATTGTTACCGAAGGCTCGAAAGGAGTCTTCATCTTCATGGTGGACGATAAAGCGGAAGGCAAGCCCGGTATCGGCAAGCGGGCCAGTGACATCGACGCTGGCATTGCCGCCACCCAAGGAGGTGGCTTCGGCGCTGATTTCGCGCTGCCACTCGTACTCAGGGCGTTTGGTCACCAAATTGATTACCCCGCCAGGATCCTGCTGGCCTTGGAAGAGCGAGGCTGGCCCTTTGAGCACTTCGACATGATCCACTGTCGCCATGGAGAAGGTGCCCCGGGGCTGGCGAATGCCGTCGATCAACGTCGAACCATCGCTGTTGCTGCCAAAGCCGCGTTTGATATAGCCATCCTCGGTGCCCCCCATATTGTTGCCTTCGGTGACCCCCGCAACCATCGCCATCGCCTCAGTGAGGCTGTCGATATTATGATCGGCCATCACCTGGGCGGTGACCGTCTCTACGGTGCGGGCTTCTTCCAGAAACGACACCGGCTGTTTGCTGGCCAAACTAGAACGCTGGGCACGATAACTCTGCGGGGCCACGTCAGTGAGGCGATCCGAAGTGACGATCAGTGTTTCTGAAACTGTTTCTGAAGTAGTCTCGTTGGCTTGTTGCGCGAAGGCATATGGCAGCGGGTTCAGCAGTAGCAGCGGCGAAAACAGTGCAATGGTTCGAGAACGGCGCATGGGCGGTATAGATCCTTTTTGTCGTCAGTGGGTGGAATGAGCAAGCGTTATTGCGCGTTGAGTGCGCCCCAGAAATGTCCCTCGCGGCTTAGCGCTGGTGGGGCGGGCAGCAGCGCGTCGAAGGTAGCGGCCGGGTCGAGGTCGGCGAAGCGTTCGGGGTAGAGCCATTGGGCAATGCGTTCTAGTGCCACAATGGCAAAGGGGCCTTGGTGGAAGCCGTGCCAGAGCGCGTAGAACTGACCTTGCTGAACGGCGTCGAGATGCTGCCAGCCGGGCAGTTCGTGGCTAAGCGAGCGCAGGCCTTGGGCAATCTCCGCATCGCTAATCCCAAGTCCCACGCTGATGCCATCTCCTGCTGCCCATTGCCCCGCGGTATTGATAACGACGTCGGGCGGGTGGCTCAGCACCCACTCGTTGCTTAGCGTCGCCGAAGCGCCGGGGGTTAACGCATCGGCGATATTCTCGCCGCCTGCCCGCGCGACCAGGTCGGCCAGCCCGTTTCTTAAATTGGTACGGCAGCAGTCGACTTTGACTCCAGGGGCGACATTGATCAGTACCCTGGGCGGTTCAGTGGGATGCTCTGTCAACTTCAGCTCTGCCAAACCCTGGTCGATACGCGCCAAGCGCTGTTCAATCAGAGAGATCATACGATTGGCCCGTGGCGTCGCGTTTAATGCCTCACCTAAAAGTGCCAGGCTTTTGGGCGTGTTTTCCAACGGGTGGCGGTTAAAGTCGATAAACAGGTAGGCAATGCCCAACTCGTCGAGTAGCTGCGCCAAAGGGGAGCCTTCAACACTGCTGGCACGTGAGAGATCAAACAGCACCAGATCCGGGGCCAGATTCAGTAGCGCTTCGCTATCGAGCTGGGGGGTTGGCGCGTGTGAAAGCGTAGGCAATTGGGCAAGCGCGGGCCACTGGGTAGTAAAACGTTGGGCCATGGAAGGGTCGAACACGGCCAGCGGATAGGCCCAGCCCGCCAAGTGTTCGGTCGGGTTATCCAGTAAGCTGGCTAGCGCATAGAGCTGGCGCGGCTGGGTAAGAAATAGCCGTGATGGCGGTGCTGAAAGCGTTACCTGGCGCCCGGCGAGATCGGTAAGTTGTTTGGGAAAGCCCGCCTGTGAACCGGCTGCCCAACAAGCGATAGTGCTTAACAGACTGATCCAACACAACAGATTGATAGCCAGGTGGCGCATTGGGTTATCCTGGATTGACGTCGCTAAATGGAGTGCGCAGTTTGCTCACTGACGCGATCGCTAAGCACAATTGGCCGCCCCAACGAGCATTGCTCGACCCGTGACTCGACTCCGTAGGCGGCGTGCAGTACGTCGGGGGTAATCACCGTGTGAGGGTCGCCGGCAGCCAGCAGACCACCGTTGCCAAACAGCAGCACTTGGTCGCAGAAGCGCAGGGCCAGATTGATATCGTGGATAGCCATCAGGCAGACCGACTGCCGTTCCGCAATCACTGTGCGCACGGTATCGATCAGTGCCAGCTGCCAACGCAAATCCAGCGCACTGGTGGGCTCATCCAGCAGTAACAGCGCCGGTTGACGGGCAATCGCCTGGGCCAGACCCACCATCTGGCGCTGACCGCCGGAGAGTTCGCTTAGCGGGCGTAAGGCTAGCGGTCGAATGGCCAGCGCATCGAACACTCGCTCAATCAATGCCTCAATCGCCGCGCGGCTTAAATCGGGGCGCACCGCTCGGCAGGCGCTAAGCACCGCTTCATAAGCGACTAACGTGGTGGCCTGAGGGAGCATTTGCGGCAAATAGCCCACATGGCGCATCCGCGCTGCGCCGCTGAGGCTGGCGAGGTCGATATCGTTGAGCTGCATTTGCCCGCTGGAAGGCTGTAGGCCAGCGACTGCTTTTAACAGGGTCGATTTACCCACCGCATTGGGCCCCAGCACCGCGACCAGCGAACCGGGGGGCAGTGTGGGCAGGCTTAGCTGGTCGAAGACGCGCCGTTTGCGATAACCGGTCGTGAAGTTGCTGAGTGTAAAACCTGCCTTCATCGTGCTCGCCCCTGCATCATGATCAATGCCATAAAGAAGGGGATGCCCACCAGGGAGGTCACCAGTCCCACGGGCAGCACCAACCCATCGACCAGCGTTTTACTGGCGATAGAGGCAAGCGAAAGCACCAGCGCCCCGGCCAGGGCGCTGCCTGGCAAGTAAAAGCGGTGATCTTCACCCAGCGCCAGTCGGGCCATATGAGGCCCCACTAGTCCGATAAAGCCGATAGTGCCCACAAATGCGACCGCCGCAGCGGCGAGCAGGCTAACGCGCAGTAGGGAGATAAGCCGCAAGCGCTCAACTGCAATGCCGAAGCTTCGCGCGTGTTCATCACCCGAGCGCAGTGCCGTCATCGCCCAGGCGCTGCGCAGTGAGAAGGGCAAGCACACTGCCAGTACTGCTGCCACGATGCCCACCGTCTCCCAGGAGGCACGGGACAGGCTACCCATCGTCCAGAACACTAATTGCTGTAACGCATCGGGACTGGCGATGAGCTGCAAAAGTGCAACCAGTGCATTGAGTACAAAGACCAGCGCAATACCAAACAGCACGATAATCTCACGGCTGGCCCCGTAGAGGCGCGACAGCGCATTGATGGTCAAAATCGATGCAGCCGCAAACACAAATGCCATTAAGGCGGTGGCGTAGTGGGCATTCAAGCCAAACAGGGAAAAGTTGAAGACAATCACCAGCGATGCGCCGAGGGTGGCCGCTGCGCCCACACCGAGGGTAAACGGACTAGCCAGTGGGTTATTCAGCACCGTTTGCATTTCCGCTCCGGCCAGGCCCAGGGTGGCGCCTACCAGTACCGCCATTAACGCCGCAGGCATGCGGATCTCCCAGACAATGGCCTGCTGAATCGGGCCTTGAGCATGGGCATCAAACAACAGCGCGATTAAATCAGCCATTGGGATATGTGCAGGGCCACTCGCGATATCAGCCAGCAGGGAGATTGCCAAAGCGATAGCTAACCCTGCGACAATCAGCAAACGGAGAACGATAAAGCGCCGATAGCTGGATGCCAACGGCGCAATAAGTGGCGAAGAGGCGGGCATTATAAAGGTGATTCCAAGTGTGAAGCGAAGGAAACAATAGGAGTCTTATTTGCGACTAACACTCATTCTTGATTGTATTTTCATCTTTTAGTCGTAGTCTTGTCAACTGTCGGGAGACCTAGCGCCACCTGATTGCGGTGGTGCTTTCCCTATGCTCTATTGAAGCGCTAGGCTTTATTAAATCGATACGCTTTATTTAAGCAGTTTTTGGCATACACTTACTTTTTGTTACATACAAATATAAAGGAGCTCATCATGACTGATATAGCCGCTTTGCTTGGCAGTGACGCCGAGAGTTTGCTTAATCACACGTGCCAGGGCGTACCCCGTGAGAGCTTGCACCTGCCGGGCCCAGACTTTATTGACCGTGTTATGGCGGATAGCGACCGCAGCCCAGCGGTGCTGCGCAATATGCAGAGTTTGTTTAATCACGGTCGTTTGGCGGGTACTGGCTACCTTAGCCTATTGCCGGTAGATCAGGGCATTGAACATTCGGCAGGCGCCTCTTTTGCTCCTAACCCACGCTACTTCGACCCGGCCAATATCGTTGAGCTGGCACTCGAAGGTGGTTGTAACGGCGTGGCATCGACGCTGGGCGTGTTGTCATCGGTGGCGCGGCGTTATGCCCACAAAATCCCGATGATGCTCAAGCTTAACCATAACGAAACGTTGAGCCATCCGGCGATATACGACCAGACGCTATTTGCTGATGTAGACCAGGCCCACGACATGGGGTGCGTGGCGGTGGGGGCGACGATTTACTTTGGCTCCCATGAGAGCCGTCGGCAAATCATGGAGATTAGCGAGGCCTTCGAGCGCGCTCACCAATTGGGAATGGTAACGGTCTTGTGGGCTTATTTACGCAATCCAGCCTTCAAGCAGGACGGCACTGATTATCACGCCTCCGCCGACCTCACCAGCCAAGCCAATCACATGGCCGCGACGCTTAAAGCCGATATCGTCAAGCAGAAGCTGCCTGAGAACAACGGCGGCTATCGTGCGGTAGGCTTTGGCCATACGCACGACAATGTCTACAGCGAGCTAACCACTGACCACCCCATTGATTTGGCCCGCTACCAGGTTGCCAACTGCTTTATGGGCCGCGCGGGTTTGATTAATTCCGGCGGGGGCTCCAAGGGGCATTCTGATCTCGGCGAAGCGGTGCGCACGGCGGTGATCAATAAACGTGCCGGTGGTATGGGCTTGATCTCAGGGCGTAAGGCCTTCCAGAAACCCATGCAGGAAGGCGTTGAGCTGCTGCATGCGATTCAGGATGTCTATCTCTCTACCGATATTACGGTTGCCTGATGGCTGGCAGTTGGCTAAGCGTAGGCCCTTAAGTGAGCACTAACAAACTTGATGAATATTAATTAATATTAAATAATCGTCCTATGATGTTTAAAACGGCATACGTTTAAAGGAGCTATATCATGAGTGGAAAGCCAGCAGCACGTATTACTGACCTTACCGCGTGCCCTATCCCAGGGCACGGTACAAACCCACTAGTCAGTGGCTCGCCTGATGTTTTTTACGATAGCTTGTCTGCCGCAAGGTTAGACGATAAATCTGCTTGTGGCAGTCCTATTACTCACGAAGTCTCGTCCACCGTATTCGTCAACGGCAAGCCAGCCGCTGTCCTGAGCAGTGTGGGGGCCCACGGTAATGAAGTCATCACCGGATCGGGGACGGTCATTATCGGTAAGTAGTGGTGTCTACCTCCATTGATCGGGGCGCTGACGACCGTAAAAAAAGCCTCAAAAATTGCCATCCAGACCCTTGAAAATCGACTGACCGCTCCTATTTTTTACATCGTAGAGGCTGCTTCTGTGGGTTGCGTAAGAGGCTGCCTCTTATGACAATTCTCACAGTCTGCTTAACGTAGGAGGTGTTCGATATGTTCGATGATCTCAAGCGTTTTGAAACCGGCTCGCCTCGGCAGTTTGACTGGTTTAGTCAACTGTTGGACGGCTTCTTCCCCGATGGCAATGCGATGGATATTCGTGCGGTGCCGCGGGGTAGTTTCCCGATGATCAATGTGGCGCGTAGCGATGATGCCGTGCGTGTGTATGTGTTTGCTGCGGGGTTGGCACACTCTGATCTGACCATTGATATTCAAGACAATGTGCTGACGCTACGTGGCAAGCGAGACTCTGTGACGAGTGGCAATGAGGATGGCAGCTCGCGCCCGGTATTTCGCCGAGAGCGCGCCAGCGGTGAGTTTGTAAGGGCGATTGCACTCCCCGATGGCTTAGATGCCGAGCGGGCAGAGGCACGCCATGCCCATGGTGTGTTCGAGATCGTGTTGCCTAAACGCGAAGAACTCAAGCCGCGGCGTATTGATGTTCAGGCGGCGTAAATCATGTTTGTTAACCTTGCATAAGGAGGGATAAATCATGAATAACGTTGTTCGTTCATCCAACCACTCCCCGCTTTTACAGCGTGGCGAGGAGCAACCTTCTCAAGAAACCCTGCTGCCAGCGGTGGATATCATTGAAGAGTCCAATGCGCTCAAACTGGTGGCAGATATGCCTGGCGTTACTAATGAAACGCTGAAAATAGAGCTCGACAACAACGTACTGAGCTTGGAAGGTGAGATAGCGCTAAATATGCCCGAAGGGCTGAGCGCGCTGCACGCCGAGGTTCGCGGCCAGCGTTTTGCGCGGCGTTTTAACCTCAGTCACGAAGTGGACAGTGATGCCATTAGCGCCACTCTCGTCAACGGCGTATTGACGCTAACGCTGCCCAAGAAAGACAGCCACCGTACGCGCCGTATCGAAGTGCAGGCGGCTTGAGGCCTGGTCTCCGAGTACAAACTGAGCGAAAAGCCGAGTGTCCGCTAAATAGCGGGCACTCTTTTTTGTGAGGCGGTTGGCTATCGTTCCAGGTAAAACTCGCCTTTGCCCACCACTTTTGCGTTACCGCCCACCGTCACAAGGCCGGGCTTGACCTCGCCATTGGCAGCGGTATGGATAACGCTGGACCGCCCCATTTTAACACCCTGATGAATTTTGCAGTGCAAGGTGCCTGGTTGCAGTGATGCCAAATAGCCGGTTAAGGCCGCTGCAGCGCTGCCGGTAGCGGGGTCTTCGCAAATGCTGGAATGCATACAAAACATGCGGCTGTGAACTACCGTTTCTGCCCCGCCTTGTTGTTCAATCACATACAGGTAAATCTGGACGGCACTGCTAGACATAACAGCACTTGCCCAAGCCGTCGTAGAAATACACACGCTCTCTAACGCTGCCACGTCAGTGAGTTCGATCAAATGAAAGGGGAGCCCGAAGGAGGCAATCACCGGATCACCCTTCACCTGATGGATGTCCAATCCCAGCAGCTCAACGGCAGTGGTGCGGTCAATAGTGCTGTCTGTGATCATGGCGGGTTGGGCGGTCTTAAACGTTGCCCTATCTTGTTCATACTTAACCACTAGCTTTCCGATGGAAGGGTGGAGCACAACACCTTGCTCGCGGTTCACTAAATCCAGTTCCCTGAGCAGATGCGCAGTGCCGACCGTGGGGTGGCCTGCAAAAGGTAGTTCACGAGTAGGCGTAAAGATCCGCATCGGGTAGTGATTCGGTTCAGTGGCAGAACTTAAAAACACCGTTTCGGCTAGGTTAAGCTCATTTGCCAGCGCCTGCATGGTACTGGCTGCCAACCCATCAGCCTCTAGAAAGACGGCCAATGGGTTGCCGGTAAACGGCTGGTCGGTAAAGACATCGAGTAGGTAATACTCAGCGGTTGTCACAATTTCCTCCTTCACGTAGTGAATGATGCCAAAACGGTTTACGGCCCTCTTTTCTCGCCTGTTCGCGGGTGATGCCGATATCATCAAGTAGCCGATCATCCAATGTCAGCAGGTGGCGTCGGCTACGACGGTAGTGATGGTACTGCTGTAGTTGATAGCGCAACTGGTAACGAAGCTGGGTGAGGCTGAAGCGTGGCATGGCTAATCCTCCGTGTTATATGCCCAACCAGATTACTCAGTGCTATCATTTGAATACAGATATAGAATCTACTGTTTTCAGGGTACAGAAAGGCGTGTTATACCTCTGTATGGTCGCTGGTCAGGGCATCTGTATCGTTATCAGGCTGTATAGGGGGATGAGTGTCATGACACGCTATGAAGAGGTCGCTGGCATTTTGCGGGAGCGTATCGAGCACGGTATTTACCGTGTAGGCGATCGGTTGCCGTCTATTCGCGCGGTGTGCCAGGAGCTGGACGTTAGCATTTCGACGGCTCAGGAGGCCTACCGCCAACTAATGGACGTTGCATTGATCGAGTCTCGACCAAAATCGGGCTATTTCGTGCTGCCTAGCCGCGTGCCATCGGTGCTGCCGTCGGTCTCACGACCCGCACAGCGCCCGCTGGATATTTCCCAATGGGATCAGGTGCTGGAGCTTGTCGCCACTCAGCGTGATGACGTTCGGCTGCTTTTGGGGCGCGGCATACCGAATTTTGATTATGAGACGCTGCGACCGCTGTCGAAGATACTCGCTGGACTTCATCGTAGTAACGACCTGCATGGGTTCAACTACGACAAGTTGAACGGTAGCCCTGAGCTTCGCCAACAGGTGGCACGGCTGGCCATCGCCTCCGGCTGCCTGCTGCACCCGGATGACATCATGGTGACCACCGGCTGTCAGGAGGCGCTGGCCATCGCGCTGCGCACCCTTACCCAGCCCGGCGATGTGGTGGCCGTGGACTCACCCAGCTTTTACGGCACCATGCAGATACTCAAGGCCAACGGCTTAAAAGCGCTGGAGATACCCACCGACCCACAAACCGGCATCAGTCTGGAAGCCCTGGAGCTAGCGTTAGAGCAGTGGCCAATCCGCGCGATACAGGTCACGCCCACTTACAACAACCCGCTGGGTTACACCATGCCTGAAGCACGCAAGCGGGCGCTGTTTCAGCTTGCTCAACGCTTCGATGTAGCCATTATCGAAGACGATATCTACGGCGACTTGTCATTTAGTCTGCCAAGACCGCGCACCGTGAAATCCTTCGATGACGACGGGCGCGTAATGCTGTGCAGTGGCTTTTCTAAAACCGTGGGGCCTGGGTTACGGGTGGGCTGGCTGGCGCCAGGGCGCTACCGTGATCAGGCACTGCATATGAAGTATGTCTCCACCGGTGCTTCAGCCACGCTGCCGCAGCTGGCAGTGGCGGAATTCGTCGCCAAAGGGCACTACGAGCGCCACGTCCGTTACGCCACCCGCCAATATCAGCGTCAGCGCGATATCATGATCAGTTGGATTCAGCGCTACTTCCCCAAGGGCGCGGGTATTAGCTACCCCCAAGGCAGTTTTTTGCTATGGGTAGAGCTACCCGCCGCGGTGGACTGTGTGAAGCTCAATCAGCGCTTAGCGCAGCATGCTATCCATGTAGCGCCGGGATCGCTGTTTTCAGCTTCGGGCAAGTTTCGTCAATGCCTACGCCTGAACTATGCGTTCACGTTAACACCCAGCATCGAAAACGCCGTGCGTACCGTGGGTGAGCTAGCCACCGAGATGGTGGAGGAAGCTCAGACGCATGCGACAAGCGTTATCTAAGTTCACGTCTAAACCGCAACCTTGAGCATTTATCTTTATCCATATTAGGCCATGGAAATTCATCCGCTATGTTCGAGGTACCCATGCGTCGTCATGCTCTAACCTATCGCGCGTTCGGAAGGCCGCTTGAAACATTGAACGTGGAAACCGCGGAAGTTCCACGTTTGGTTGAGGGCAAGCTCAGGGTGAGAATGTTATGTGCTCCAGTGAACCCGTCTGATCTGATACCCATCAGCGGTGCTTACTCGCACCGTATAACGCTTCCCGCGGTCGCCGGCTACGAAGGAGTGGGGCGCGTTATTGAGGCACCTAGACAGTATGCCTCTCTGATCGGAAAGCGAGTGCTCCCATTACGAGGTGATGGCACTTGGCAGACCATTTTGGATTGTGATCCTGCTCTCGCAGTGCCCGTCCCAGATGCCATTCCTGATGTGGTCGCAGCACGGGCCTACATTAATCCCTTGGCTGCCCTGACCATGCTTGAGACTTGGCCTGTCGAGGGAAAACGTGTTCTTCTCAGTGGAGCGGGTTCCAATTGCGCTGACTATCTTGGGGCGTGGGCATATCAGCACGGCGCCAGGGAGGTTATCGGCATATACCGCTCCGAGAGTAGAGTTGTCCGGCTGGAAAAGCTCGGTATTAAACCGGTATCGATTCAGGATATGTCCCTGACCTCGCGTGTGGCCCGTAAGTCTGACGTGGTGTTCGACGCTTTAGGGGGGCCAGTTGCGGCAAATATATTGCAACTCATGGCACCGGGGGCGACGTTTATCGCCTACGGGTTATTGACGGGACAGGCGATTCAAGTGGATTCGAAACCCAGGGCTCTCTATAGGAAGTTTCATTTGCGCGACCCTTTGTCCAGGATGTCCGCGGAAGCTTGGCAGCAAAAATTCTTGGCCATCTGGGGGCTTTTAGATCAGTCAGCGATGCCAGGTTATCAAGTGTTTCCAGGTCAGGATTGGCGGCAAGCTGTCGAGAGGGCGCTTTGCCCGAGTGGCCAGAAAGTGCTTCTGGACTTGTCCACTCTTGGGCAATGAAAGCTGCTTTATGTCAGATCCATAAACGGATTGTAGGCGACTTCCCAGTAATGACCTTCTGGGTCGCGAAAGTAACCGGAATAACCACCCCAGAACACCTCTTCCCCAGGCTTGATAAGCTCTGCGCCGGCGGCAACCGCTTGTTCAAGCACTTGGTCAACGGCCGCTTGGCTGGCGACATTATGAGCCAACGTTATACCGCTGAAACCGCTCGGTGCATCATCAGCAATGCCGATATCTCTGGACAGCGCTTCGCGTGGGAAAAGTGATAGCCAGGCCCCTTCCATTTTGAAAAAGGCGACTTCATCGCTGTCCGTTTCATGCTCCGGCAGGCCCAGACCTTCACGATAAAAACGGATGGCGCGTTGCAGGTCATGTACACCAAGGGTGATCAGACTGATTTTCGGCTTCATGAGGTGCTCCTAATAGATAGCTTTAGCCGGGTCGCTGAAACTGCTGCCGCGACTGCTCTACGCGTTCGCGTGTAATGCAGTTTAGCGAGTGGTCGTTGAGCCGAAGAATTTCCAACCGCGCTTTTTCAGTTCTTTCGCCATTGCTACGGATTCGGGCGAGGTGGTCTGAGTCTGTGGTGTCGCTAATTCGGTCGGCTCATAGCGCCAGAAAAAAGCGGCCAAAGAGCCTTCTTGCTCAACCATTTCCTTTGCACGTTGGGCGTTGTTGATGGTCGCTTCGATTTTTCCGCGGTGGCGAATAATGCCTGCATCTTGGAGTAAACGCTGCACATCATCTTCATTAAAGCTGGCGACTTGATGGAAGTCGAAGCGGTGAAAAGCGGCGCGAAAGTTGTCGCGTTTATTAAGAATCGTGCGCCAGCTTAAGCCCGATTGAAAGCTCTCTAAGCAGAGCTTCTCGAATAGCCGCTGATCATCGTCTACCGGGAAGCCCCACTCATTATCGTGATAGGGTAGAAACTCTGCCGCGCCGCCACACCACTTGCAGCGGGGATGCCCATCGGGGGCGATAAAATCGTTGTCCATCAACTGCTCACCTATCAATTGAACCACTCTTGGGCAGTACGCCACAGGCATATGCCGATGAAATAAATCGATGTAATCCCCCACCCCCATAATGCCCAGGCGGCGTGCTCGGGGCTGGAGAGTACTAACGATGTTATACATGCGCACCATACGAGTGTGACGGTGATATTGAGCGGCATGAACTGGCGCACCCGAAAGGGGTGGAGGAATTTCATATTAGTCACGGTGAGGATGGCCAGAAAGGTGATAGCGGCAAAGGTGATAAAAGGCGGGAAATCGAGAATATAGAAATAGGCTGCGGCGATATTCCAGGCGGCAGGAAAGCCAACGAAGTAATTATCCTGGCTTTTCATATCAACATTGCAGAAACAGAACATCGATGAAAGCAGAATAATGAATACTGAGAGCAGTGCAAAATTGGGCGGCAACTCAATAAAGTAGTAGATGAAAAGGGCAGGGATAAAGGCCCAGGTCAGGTAATCAATCACCATATCGAGTGTTGAACCATCGAAATGGGGCAGTATGGCCTTCACTTCATACTTGCGGGCCAGGGTGCCATCGATTCCATCGATCATCATCGCGGCACCTAACCAGAGCAGGCAGGCGACTGGATTATTGTCGACCAGAGCGAGCAGCGCCATGGTGCCGAGTAGCACGCCGCTGGCGGTAAATATGTGCACGCTCCATGCCTTCCATATCGAGGTGCGGGATTCTGTGTGCGAAGAGAGTAATTGAACCACATTAACCCCATTGGGAACGTGGGTCCCCTTTAAATTGAATTTATAAATAAGCCTGTAAAGAAAGATACACTACTACAAGAATGCTTCCAGAGAATATGTCGGAAGCCTATCCTGTGATGACGTGATTGATACTGGACTTCACACGCTATGCATTCACTAATGGTGTAAGCGCCGCCATGCCTCACTTAACCACTCACCTGCGTTCATTAGTTCGCTTTCAGTCGAGCCCGCATAGCCAAGCACTAACCCAGGACGCTTATTCTCGGAAAGGTAATAGCGGGAAAGTGGAGAAAGCGTAATGCCTGCTTCACTGGCACGCTTAACGAGCATCTCTTCTTCCTCGATAGTATCGAGTTCAGCTAATAGATGCATACCCGCATGGCCGTCAGAAAGCCGAAGCCCAGCGGCCACTGCAGGCGTTAATGCCGTGCGTAAACACGCTTGTCGCTGACGATAGGCCGCCCGCATCCGGGCGATGTGGCGAGTAAAATGCCCGCTGGTAATAAATTCAGCAAGCGCCGATTGCACTGGATAGTTACCTTCACGGTGCAGTCGGGCATGGGCACGTCTGAAGTCGTGGGCAAGTGTATCAGGCAGCACCAAATAGCCTAAGCGTAAGCCGGGATAGAGCACTTTGCTAAAGGTACCGACATAAATAACCGATGCCTGTTCGGCAAGACCCTGTAGAGAGGGAGTCGGCGGCGTGCCGTAACGAAATTCGCTGTCGTAATCGTCTTCAATGATCCAACTACCAGCGCGAGAAGCATACTCAAGTAACGCCAGTCGCCTGGGGACTGGCATGGTAACGCCGCTGGGATATTGGTGGGAGGGTGTCACGTAAATTAGCCGAGGTGCTGGCGCATTCTTAGGGGCAAGTGACGGGTTTAACCCTTCTTTATCGACGGGGATGGGAGTTACCGTTAATCCCGACGCCAGAAAACAGGCTTGGGCGCCACCGTAACCCGGCTCCTCCATCCAAACCGAATCCCCATGATCGGTGAGTAGTTGGGTAATCAGTTCAAACGCCTGCTGGGCGCCTTGGGTAATCACAATCTGTTCTGGTTGGCAGCGCACCGCGCGGGAGAGTCTTAGATAGTCACAAAGAGCCGCTTTGAGTACAGGTAGACCACCGCTGGTTTGATAATCCATCCATGCCATTTCCGCGTGATAATAGTGACGCCGTAAAAGGCGCTGCCACTGCTCGCGGGGAAACAGGTCGAGCGCCGGGACGCCTGGGGCAAAGGCGCGATGGTCGTGGCTCAACGTTCCGCTGAGTGTTAATAGCTTGTTACCCCGGCTTGAGTAGCGAACAGGCAAAGGTGGTGGAAGCTCTGCTCGGGTTAACAGCGCGGGGAGGTTCGCCACATAGAGCCCCGCTCCCTGGCGGGCAATCAGTAACCCTTCCGCCAGTAGCCGATCCATGGTGGCCAGCACCGTATTACGGCTAATACCCAAAGCGCGAGCCAAGTAGCGGGAAGAGGGAAGCGTATCGCCAGCCGTCAGCTCACCGTGTTGAATCCACTCCTTAAGCGAGCAGTAAAGCTGCTGAACAAGTGTGGCTGCTTCATTCGCAGTTAGCCTTAGCGCTAGCGCCTCCGCAATCCAGTCGCTGGCAGCGTCACGTCTTTTCACTGGTTCCCTCAATTTAGCGATAAGTGGCTCTTTATCATAGACCACTATGACGGCAAGCTGTGTTGAATCACCACTCAAAGGGAGCAGTCGTTATGGTTAATGTTCGTTCGGCGGTACTCAATGACTTAGAGCCTCTTAGCGCATTACTTGATGGCTATCGTCAGTTTTATAAGCAACCGAGTGATATTCAGGCGGCGCGTGATTTTTTAGATCAGCGCATGGGGTTAGGGGATTCATTCATTCTGGTTAGCGAGAATAGCGAAGGCGTGCTCACGGGTTTTGTGCAGCTCTACCCTGGGGTTTCCACGGTGGGCTTAAATGCCCGCTGGACGCTCAATGATCTCTTTGTGCTGCCAGAGTGTCGCGATAAGGGCACGGGCAGAGCGTTAATGGAAGCCGCCACCCAGCTTGCCCATGATCACGGCGTCGCACGATTGATATTAATGACGCAGGTAGAGAACGAACGCGCCCAACACCTTTATGAATCATTGGGCTGGCAGCGTAATACGGCGTTTTATGGTTATTTACTGGACGTTAAATAATAAAAGGTTATAGATGCGTGCTTAAGTGGCATTCTCCGGCAACTTACACACATCCACCCACTCGGCATTGACCAGTTCGGCCAGACGCTTGGGGCTTAGGCGTACGGCGCTAGTGGGCGAACCAGCGGCGGGCAGCACTTCGTCATAGGCGTGGAGCGATTCATCGCAGTAAACCGGCAGGTCGGTGGCGAGGCCGAAGGGACAAACGCCGCCAACCGGGTGGCTGGTCAGTTCCATCACCGTTTCGGCGTCGAGCATTTTGGCCTTGCCGCCGAAGGTATCGCGAATTTTGCGGTTGTCGATACGCGCATCGCCACTGGCCACAATGAGTAGCGGTTTGTCACCGACTTTGAACGCTAGGGTTTTGGCAATTTGACCTGGTGCTACGCCATGGGCATCAGCGGCAAGTTGTACCGTGGCAGTACTGGTTTCAAGCTCTTCGATGTTTACATCCGGCGCGTGCTCGGCAAAAAACTGGCGAACGGTTTCGATGCCCATCTTGGATTTCCTCGGTCATTAACATTCGTCGGTAACATTAGACGGTTCAATGACTAATCTAACGTGCCTTTGGTGGATTAGCCAAGCCACTGGGGCGTGGTGATTTTGGCAGGCTCACGCTGCATGATGATCTCACCGTGGCGTACCGAAAGCAGCACCTCGCCCTGGGTGCGCAGCACGCTGTAGTCATCCTCGCCCTCCAACAGGTTGAAGCTGGCGGGTTTGCCGACCTCGATGCCGTAACGCTCTTCAATATTGAGCGTGCGGGCGCTGTTGTCGGTAATCAGTGAAAGTGCCTGGCTGAAGTCCTGATAGCCCATCATTTGGCAGATATGCAGGCCAAAATCCAGCGTTCGCAACAGCTTGCCATTCCCCAAGGAGTACCAGGGATCGAATATGGAGTCCTCGGCAAAGCAGACGTTAATGCCCGCTGCGTTGAGCTCCTTAACACGCGTCACTCCGCGCCGTTTCGGGTAGGTGTCAAAGCGCCCCTGCAGGTGGATGCTTTCGGTAGGGCAGGAGACAAAGTTAATACCCGAGCGTTTTAGCAGCAGAAACAGCTTGGAGCAGTAAGCATTGTCGTAGGAATGCATCGCCGTGGTGTGACTGGCGGTAACGCGGCTGCCCAAATCATTAAACAGCGCCTCGCAGGCCAGTACTTCGAGAAAGCGCGAGTTGGGGTCGTCAATCTCGTCACAGTGCACATCCACCAGGCGGTCGTACTTGATCGCCAATTCGATCACTCGCTTCATGGAGGCCACGCCCAGCTCACGGGTGTATTCGAAGTGGGGGATGCCGCCCACCACATCGGCGCCGATCTCTAGTGCCTCCTCCATCAGCCGATCGCCGCCTGGGTAAGAGAGCAGGCCGTCTTGCGGGAAGGCGACTACCTGAATATCAATTTTATCTTTTAACTCGTCGCGCAAGGCGCACAGGGTTTTAAGCCCAATCAGGCTAGGGTCGCTGGTGTCGGCGTGGGTGCGCACAAACTGCACGCCATTGCCGATCAATAAATTAAGCGTTTTCAGCGCTCGCTCACGTATATCCGCTTCGGTGAGCATAGGCTTACGCTCGCCCCAGCGCTCAATGCCTTCAAACAGCGTGCCGCTCTGGTTCCAGCTAGGCTCGCCCGCCGTAAGGGCGGCGTCCAAATGAATATGGGGCTCAATAAACGGCGCGCAAACCAGCTTGGCGCCCGCATCAATCTGCCCTTCGCTCGCTGTTTGCGGCGCGTCTTGCACGGTAATAGCAGTGAACGTGCCGTTTTCAATCTCAAGTCGGTAAAGCTCGGGGCGCTGGCGAAGGCGAGCGTTAATGATCTGCATGGGCATATGAAAAAGGGCTCACTTATTGTTTAGCCGTAGAGGGAAGTGTATCGCTCAGCGTAGCGTGGTTTAAACGAAGCAGCACGGCGTAGCTGCCTGCCGCCACTGCCACGCCCACCAGCGGGGGGAGTAACGGGGAAAAGTAAGCCGCGCCTGCACCGATGGCATAGGCAGCTAACCCGCGACGATTGAAATCGGGCAGTGCCGCGGACGTAAGCGACGGGTAGCGGCCTTTATGCTTGAGCCAGAAGTCCGCCATGATCACCCCGCCCATGGGCGGTATAAAGGTGCCGAGTAGCACCAGAAACGGGATGAGTAGGTTATACATGCCGCCCACCGCCAGCACGGTGCCAATCGCTGCACCGCCCACAGTGACCAAACGGCGCTTTTCGGTGCGCAGTAAATTGCAGCCCGCCACGGCGAAGTTGTAGATGGTGTTGTCCTGGGTCGTCCAGATATTCAGAAACAGCATCAGCACGGCGATGGTGACAAACCCCTGGGCGATCAATACATCCACGATATCCGCCTGCTGGTAAATCATGGTGCCCAGCGCGCCGGTCAGTACCATTAAGCCGTTACCTACAAAAAAAGCCGCCATGGTGGAGATGACGGCAATTTTTGGTGTCTTGGCGAAGCGGCTCCAGTTGGTGGCTTGGGTGCCCCCGCTAATAAAGGTGCCAATGATGACGGTAACCGCCGCTGCTACGCTCATGCTTTCCGTGGGCGTTTGCTGGCTCAGTCCCGCAAAACCGCGCACATCGACCAACCCGGTAAACAGACTGATTAAGATAAACAGCATCATCGCGGGTACAGCAAAGCGCGACAGCCAGTCCATGCCCTTGTAGCCGATCATGGCGGTGACGCAGAAACCAAACCCAAAGAGCACCATTAAGGGGATTTCCAGCCATTCAGGCATCCCGGTGGTGCGTACTAACACCAGGGCAATCGTGGCGGTGCCCCAGGCGTACCAGCCAATCTGGGTAAAACCGAGAATAAAATCAGAAAGTTTGCTACCTTTTTCGCCGAAGCAGAAGCGCCCCATCAGCACCGAATTGAGCCCGCTTTTACAAGCAATATAGGCGAGGGCTGCCGCATACATTCCCAGCAGGAGGTTGCCAATCACTATGATCCATAGCAGTTGGCCAATCGGAAAGGCTTGGCCTAACGTGCCGCCCGCCCACATGGTGGCGGTGAAAAACGTAAATCCAAGCAGTACTGCCGAGGTAGAAAGCAGGCCCTTGCGGGCGCTGGTAGGGACTTCACTGAGTGGATAGTCAGAATTATGCATCACGCTCTCCTAATATAAATCAGCAAACTTGTTAGCTACTTATAAAGCAAGAGATATGCCAAAAAGCCTAGATTAATAAGAATGATTACGCTTGTAATTTTTATGAGACATGCCAGCTCTTTTTAATGCTACTTTAGCCATTAAAGCCTAATTGTTTTTATATGCTTGCCGAAGAAGAGAGTGATCAAAAACCTGTTCAAGCGACGAGTGCTCATTGCGATTACAGCTAAATAGGCCCGCTGCAGCTATAGCCATGAAGGAACCGGAGTAGATGCCAGAACCCCAGCATAGGAATGCTTCACTGCCTGCGGCTAAACTTCCTTGGCATCATACCCTGGTGGGTAAGGTGGTGATGTTTATGCTGATGGGCGTGCTGTTTGCGTATTTAACCGGGGCTCTGTCAGGATTTTTTATGGTTGAACGGGGGGCTCGGGAGCAGTGGTCGCGCGAAGCCCAGGTGAATGCCCAGATAGTGAGCGCGACTATTAGACGTATTTATACGTCCGTGGCAGTGAAGACAGATGGCACTGGGCAAGTCACGCATATCATTTCCCAGCGCCCGATAGGCGATGAAGAGTCGGTTCTGGAAACTGGGTTTAGCCCGATTGATGTATTGGCGCTGGCAAGTGCACAGACACGTAACAACGTATGGCTGTTTGCGAAGGCATCGGAGGGTTCTCTCACCGTAGTGGCAGATGCGCTTAATACACCATCAGACTCACCTGCCAACTTGACGGTAGCTACATGGCAAACAAAAGTGGATGCCGCTGATTTTTATGTTGGATTTGCCAGAATTGGCGGTGAAGAGCACTTCATTAGCTCACTGCCCATTGTTACTCCTGATGGTCAACTATTAGGCGTGCTGGTAGCCACTATAGGCCAGAAGGAAGGGCTGTATCAGATGCGTGATGATCTGATCAGCAAAGCATTTATAGCGCTACTGGTGGTATTGGTCGCAACAGCCCTGCTGGTCACTATTTTGATGCGTCAGTTATTCACACCTGTGCCGGTATTAATTAAGTCGCTCACCGAAATCGCTAAAAACCAGACCGCTGACAGCACGCCTTATACCGACCGTAATGATGAGATTGGCCGAATGGCAAAGGCCATAGACGCGCTTCGTAAGAAAGTCATTGAACGTGAGCACCTACTTGAAGTTAAAGACGAAGCGCTGCGCTTTCAGCATCTAGCTCATCATGATGAGCTGACCAAACTGCCCAACCGCGTGCAATTAAACAACGCTTTAACAACCGCGGTGCACTCACTGCTTCAAGGCGACGTTTTTAATGTCATGCTGTTCGATCTTGACCATTTTAAAGCAGTAAACGATAGCCTGGGGCACGCGGCGGGTGATGCTCTGTTAGTTGAAGTCAGTCAGCGGGTACAGGGGCTGCTGACCAACAATGATTTGGTGGCGCGCCTTGGTGGCGATGAGTTTGCCATCATTCAACGCGTTGTGCGCAGTGCCACCAGTGAGGCAAAAGTACTGGCAGAAGCGATTGTGTCCACTTTACGTGAACCGTATCAGTTTGATAGCCAGGAAATTAATATTGGAGTGAGTGTTGGCATTGCTACCGCGCCCGCCGATGGCCGCAATAGCCACGATCTGCTACGTCACGCAGATCTGGCGCTCTATGCAGCCAAGGCGAAAGGACGTGACCGCTATATGCTCTATGAATCAGGGATGACAATGGATTCGGGGATCATCGAACAAAGGTAAGCCTATGAAGAGGCTAGTAGCGTTATTAGTGACAAGTGCGATGTGGCAAGGCGCCGCTGCTAGTGAGGAGATAGCCTCCTCACCAACGTTGTCGCGTATTGAATCGGCTGGTGAGATTGCTATCGGCCATCGCACCAGCGAAGTACCCTTCTCCTATCTGGTTAACGACCAACCGACAGGCTATGCGATCGACCTGTGTCTAAATGTCATCGAAGGTCTGGAGGAAACCTTGGGCTTAGGTGAACTCAAGGTAACTTATGTACCGGTAACGCCTGCAAATCGATTTATATTAGTGCGTAATGGCGACGTGGATATCGAATGCGGAGTGACCACCAATACCCCTGAACGTCGTCGTCAAGCCGCTTTTTCGTACCCTCATTTTCTGACCGCAACGCGCTATTTATCCCTCACCGAGCAGCAGATGGACAGTTTGCAGGATTTGGCGGGACGCAGCGTTGTATCAACCACTGGCACCGTCAACATTGCCCAGCTTAACGAACTCAATCGCACCGAGGGGCTAAATATATCGGTAATGCTAAGCCGCAATCATGAAGAAGCCTTTGAAATGGTGGCTTCAGGCCAGGCATCCGCGTTTGTGATGGATGATATTTTGTTAGCTGGTTTGGTTTCGGCTGCCGCGGATCCTGCCGCTTTTCATATTTCCCAAGCAACACTGAGTAGTGCCGAGCCCTATGGCTTAATGATGCCGCCTGATGATCCTGTTTTTGTTGAGCTGGTAAATAAGCAGCTGCGTAACATTTATCTGAGTGACACTATTCACGCTCTTTATGAAAAATGGTTTTTGCAGCCGCTCCCTCCCGATAACCGAGTATTGAACTTGCCGCTAGCGCCAGCGCTTGCCGCTATTTTTGCCAATCCGGAGCAGTATAGAGAGTAGAGGAGGTGTGTTATGCGCCGAAGTTTATTGCTTGGGTGGTGTAGCTTGCTGGTAATGATGTCTGGTGGAGAGGCTGTACATGCAACGACGCCTATCGATTCACTTGAACGCATAGAAGCAACCGGCGTGTTGAGGGTAGGCTATGGTGATACAGCGCCATTCTCTTATTTAGATAATCACGGTAACGTCGTCGGTTACTCTATCGATATTTGCCAACGCTTAGCGAAACAGCTGCAAGTGCAACTAGGTCTGCCTTCTCTTGAGATAGCCTATGTGTATCGTACGCCCAGTAACCGGGTGCAACTGCTCAATAGTGGCGATATCGATATTGAGTGTAATGCCAGTACTAATACGCAAGAGCGGCGGCAGAGTGCGCAGTTTGCGCTTAGCCATTTCTTTGTCTCGGTGCGTTATGTGGCCCTGAAGGCAAATGGCTTTACCACTTTGGAGGATTTGGCCGGGCGTAGCGTGAGCGTGGCGCGTGGCACCGTCAATGTCAGTCAGATCAATCAGGTAAATCGAGAACGCCAACTGAATTTATCGGTCGTGCCCGTCGAAACATTGCAAGAAGCGTTTGATTTAGTCGCTGATGGGCGCGTAGCGGCTTTTGCGATGGATGATGTGTTACTGAGCACAATGATTGCTGAGTCCGATCACCCTGACGCGTACGCGCTTTCCGAAGAAGCCATTACGTCGATAGAGCCACTCGGTTTTTTAATGCAATTGGGCGACGACGCCTTTGCCGCAGAGGTAAATAAGGCCCTCGAACATATTTATACTAGTCCGGAAATGCCGTTGCTTTACGAACGATGGTTTCAGCAACCTCTTCCGGGCAAAGATATTACGCTTAATGTACCGATGAGCGCCGTATTGGCTGAACACTTTAGCGCCCTCGCGAGATGAATGCAGATTAAGCGCATTACGAGTCAGCAGGGAGAAATACCTACTCGCAACTGGTTTGGAAATAGTGTTTTGAATGCCTTTAGTTATCAGTGCGTTAAGATTTGGTGCAGGCTCATATGGTTTGAGTGTTAAATAAACCACGCATTAACGTTTCCACGATGCTGCTGCTCTCATCCGCCAGAGAATGCTGCTGGGGATCCTGCAGCCAGTCGAAACAGACGCCAATCAAAAAGCCATGAAATTGGCGTCGGGCGCTGGCTGGGGTTAGGTCAGCGCGTAAAGTGCCCGCTGCTTGGGCCTGTTCGAACAATTGCTCTACTCGTGCCTCGGCATGCTCTGAGAGTCGGGTGATCATGCAAATCCGCGGGTGCTCCTCTTCTAATTTCTCGCAGCGGTGCAGCACGATGGTGGCTGCTCTCTGCAGTGGCAGGTCGTGGGAAATGGCGGCCAGCGAGCGTAGAGCAATGTCGCGTAAGCAGTCTGCCGGTGCTGAGCCTAGGCGTTCCACCACCTCATCGACAATTTCATCCAGAGGGACACGCACGCGTTCCAAGAGTGCATCGAACAATGCAGCTTTGTCTTCAAAGTGCCAATAAATGGCCCCACGTGTCACGCCTGCTGCCTGGGCGATGTGCGCCAAGGTGGTACGCGAAACGCCTTGGGCTAAAAAGGTGGTCTCTGCCGCGTCCAGAATGATTTCTCGGGTACGTTCGGCGTCGGCCTTACGACGGGACATAGCGGCTCCTATTATTAAAATAAGCGGTATTTTGGCAGTGATGGATAGCAAAGTCGCGGGTGGGTGATTATTATACACTTAACTGACATTCATGAATGTCAGTTAAGTGACTATATTACTCAATGTATGTTCTGAATGCAGGTTTGAAAATTCTCATTGACCGCCATCAAGGAGCTACTCGTGCCCGTTACTCTTCTCCGATCACTGCCCGTCATACTGGCTCTACTCGTGCTAATGGGCTGTGAGCAACCCCAGGCGCAGTCGACTGATGCCACACGGCCGGTAAAATTGATGACATTGCAGTCGGCAAATGCTGCGGCCTTACGTCAGTTTCCAGCGCGGGTGGAAGCCTCTACGCGCAGCAATTTATCATTTCGTATGGCCGGGGAATTATTGGAGCTCAATGTGAGCCCCGGCCAACGGGTGAGCGAAGGCGAGGTGATTGCGCGCATTGATGATCGCAATGTGCAAAGCGAGCTGGACAGCGCTCGCTCGCGCTTAGAGCTAGCCGAGGCAACGCTAGAACGCATGCGCTATACCCTGCAGCGTGGGGCGGTCAGCCAATCCCAGTTTGATGAGTCGGAAAGTGAGTGGCGGGCCGCCCGGGCCACCTTCGAACAGGCCCAAGAGCAGGTCGAGCATACAAAGCTACGTGCCCCTTACGATGGTGTGATTGCCCAAGTGCCGGTGGATAACCGCCAGATAGTCCAAGTTCAGGAAACGGTCGCGGTGATCCAACAGCCAGGGCAGTTAGACGTGGTGTTTCATCTGCCCGAGCAGATCGTGCAGCGCATACCGCGAAGTAATGGAACGCCCTTCGGTGATGCGTTGGCATTTGAAGTGCGCTTTGGCAATAGCGATAAACCCTATCTCGCCCAGCTAGCCTCCTACACTACCCAAGCCAGCGCGCAGAGTTTGGCGTATGAAGTCACCCTAACGCTGCCCCAGCCGGACGATATCACCCTTTTAGACGGCATGAGTGCCAACGTACGGCTCGATTTGAGCTCGCTGCAAACCGAGAATAGCGTCCCGCTATGGCTACTGCCCGCTGACGCGGTGAGCTATGCCGGTGATGATCCCGACCAGGCTCAGGTATGGCGCTTCGTCGAGCCAGAAAACGTTGAAGCGGTACCGGTTGAGGTTGGTCGGCTAACCTCAAACGGCCTGGAAGTCAGCGGAGACTTGGCGGCTGGTGATCGTGTTGTGGCGGCCGGAGCCCACCGTTTAACCGTGGACACCAAGGTGACCCCGTGGGAAAAAGAGCAGGGGCTTTAATATGGTCGACTACTTTCTACGCCATCGAGCGGCCAGCTATTTAATGACCGTGGTGCTGCTGGCGGGCGGCGCGCTGTCTTTTTTAGGCATGGGGCAACTGGAGTTTCCCGAATTTACCATCCGCAATGCGCTGATTACCACGCAGTACCCAGGTGCGACGCCTGAAGAGGTAGAGCAGGAAGTCACTTCGACACTCGAAGAGTCTATCCAGGGGATGTCATCGATTAAGCGGGTCAGTTCGGTAAGCTCCGATGGCCTATCGCAGATCACCGTTGAACTCGAAAGTACGGTGCAGAACGAGGAGTTGGAGCAATTATGGGATTCGCTGCGCCGTAAAGTACAGGATGCCCAGGCCGCGCTTCCGCCGGGTGCGAGTCAATCCCGCGTAAATGATGACTTTGGCGATGTATTTGGTTTTATGGTCAACTTGACGGGCGACGGCTATAGCATGCCGGATCTGGCTGACCATGCTGATTTTCTCAAGCGTGAGCTCGCTTTGGTGAAGGGCGTCGCCAAGGTGTCGCTAAGCGGTGAGCACGAAGAGCGCATCTATATCGAAGTTGATCGCGAACGCCTGCGTGCGCTCAATATCCCTCTTGCACGCCTACAGCAACTGCTGGATACCCAAAATGCAGTGGCAGACGCCGGGCATCTTAAACAGGATGGCCGCCGTTTTCGTATCACCCCCACGGGCAGTGCGGCAGATATTGAAGCTCTGCGCGCCCTGATTGTCAGTGAGGGCGATGGCGAGTTGGTGCGGTTGAGCGATATTGCCGATGTGAGCCGCGAGCTGGCGGAGCAGCCCCAGCAGCTTTACCGCGATATGGGCAGGCCGGCGATCTCGCTGGGCGTCTCCTTTGAAAGCGGGGTGAACGTTGTCGAGGTGGGAGAACGGCTACAGCAGCGCCTGGATGCACTGCAAGCCCGCACACCACTGGGTATGGAGCTGAACGTCGTTTACAACCAGCCCCAGGTGGTTGATGACGCTGTATCCGGCTTCCTGGTCAGTTTGATCCAGGCAGTGGCCATTGTCATCGTGGTGCTGATGCTGTTTATGGGCTGGCGTAGTGGTCTGCTAATGGGCTTTATTCTGCTGATCACCATTATCGGCACCTTTATGCTGATGCGCTTCCACGGTTTGCAGCTGGAGAAAATCTCGCTGGGAGCGCTGATTATCGCCCTGGGGATGCTGGTAGATAACGCCATTGTGGTTACCGAAGGCATGCTGGTGGGGTTAAAGCGCGGCAGCACTATTCGCGATTCTGCACACCAAGTGATCCGCCAAAACGCTTGGCCCTTGCTGGCCGCAACGCTGATTGCGATTGCCGCCTTTGCGCCCATCGGTTTATCGCCAGACACCACCGGTGAGTTTATAGGCTCGCTATTTTTCGTGCTGCTCTACTCGCTGCTGCTGAGCTGGATAACGGCGCTGACGTTAACGCCGTTCTACTTCAAGCTGTTTTTCCGCAATGTGGCCCCCGGCGATGGACAGGAAGACCCCTACAAAGGCGTGGTTTATCGTTTTGTAGGCCGTGTCATTATCACCGGTATTCGCTGGCGCTGGTTAACCTTGGCGCTGATGGTGGTGATATTAGCAGGCGCGGTGGTCGGCTTTGGTTCGGTTAAAAATGCCTTCTTTCCGGCCTCTAATACGCCGATCTTTTTTGTCGATTATCGCACGCCGGAAGGCACTGATATCCTCGAAACTCAACGCCGCGTCAGCGAGCTTGAAAAGAGCGTGATGGAGATGGACGGCGTTCGCCACCTGACCACCACAGTGGGCGGCGGGGCGCAGCGCTTTACCCTCACCTATTCACCGGAAGACCGCTACGCAAGCTATGCGCAGTTGATTGTCGAAACCGACGATAAAGCGACTCAACACGACCGCATGGCTGACGTAGAGCAAGTGTTGGAGCGGGATCATAGCGATATCGACTACAAAATCGCCCCGTTGGAGGTCGGCCCCGCTCCCAAAGCCAAGCTAGAGGCGCGCTTCTACGGCAGCGATCCAGCGGTGCTTCGCCAGTTGGGCGATCAGGTTGAGGCCATGTTCCTTGATACACCGAATTTGACCAGCGTGCGCACCAGTTGGCGTAACCGCGTGCAGGCGATTGAGCCCGTTTTTCTTGAAGATACTGCACGTAGGCTGGGTGTGACCCGTGAAGACCTGGCCAGCACCCTGGCGCTAAGTACCAGTGGCAGCCAGGTGGGCATTTACCGCGACGGCAGCGACCTGATTCCGATAGTGGCGCGGGCAATCCCCGAACAGCGTCACGATGTGGATAACCTAGGCTCACTTAACGTCTGGAGCGCAGAGCAAAACCGCTATATCTCCGCCGATCAAGTCATCGGCGATATCACAACACAGGTGGCGGATCCGCTGATTATGCGCCGCAATCGCGAACGCATGCTGGCGGTGTACGGTGAGCCGGATCCGCTAAGCGGGGTGACCGCAGCCAGCGTATTGGCCGACATTCGACCAAGGGTGGAGGCCTTGGATCTACCAGCAGGTTACCGGTTGGAGTGGGGTGGTGAGTTTGAGACCGCTGGCGAAGCGCAGAGTGGGTTATTTTCCTCGCTGCCGCTGGGCATAGTGATGATGTTTATTCTCACTGTGGTGCTGTTCAATAACTTCCGCCAGCCGTTGGCTATCTGGTCGCTGGTACCGCTGACGATTATTGGCGTAGTGGGCGCGTTGTTGGTTACCGGGTTACCTTTCTCGTTTATGGCTCTGCTGGGTACGCTGAGCTTGATCGGCATGGTAATCAAAAATGCCATCGTGTTGGTAGAGGAGATCAACGTGCAACTGCCGTTGCATCAAGACCGCTACCACGCTGTGGTGCGAGCTGCGGTCAGCCGCGTGCGTCCGGTCGCCATGGCCGCGCTGACCACCATGTTGGGCATGATCCCGCTAATTAGCGATGCCTTTTTCGCCAGCATGGCGGTCGCGCTGATCGGTGGCCTGGGTGTCGCCACGCTATTAACCTTAATCGTACTGCCGGTAGTTTACTGCGTGCTCTACCGGATTCGCATACATCCTGATCAATAACTCGAGCAGACTTCTTTCATCTTAGCCGTGGCCTTGACCAATCCACGGCTAAGATAGCCTCTGCACCGATATTCAATGCGCCTACCACTTCGCTCACTGCTGTTTGCAAATCGTTTCCATTTTCATTTGTGAAAATAATTTTCAAACTAGACTAAAGTCTATGCTGCCCAGGCCGATAGCAGTACCTCGTAAAAGATATTGGTCGATTTAAGTTAATCTAAAGCCGCTGGAAGTGCTCTAGCTAGATTATATAAATTGCCAAAAGCTAATGGATCTGGCCTGGAGGCATTCCGCATATGAATCGTGTACTTAGTAATCTATCCGTCAAACTGGGTTTAACCCTTGTTTTGGCCATCTTTTCATTATTAATAATAACCATTGCTTTTCTAGGCTATCAGGCAGGCGAAGAGGGCAGTACTTCGTTAAAAGAGCTTGACCTATCAGGTGATCGCACTTTAGCGCTTAGCCGCAGTCAACGATCCATAGCTTACGCTCAGCTTTTCTACGTTAGTAGCTTCGATGCGTTTGAGAAAGGTGATGCCAGTTCATTCCGTGACTACCTGGCTCGGGCCCAAGATGCTCAGCGAGTTGCGCAAGATTACTTTACAGAGTTTGAAGCCACCAAGCCTGAGTCGGCACTTTCTGATACCGTGACTGCCACCTATGAGAGCTTGATCCAACGGGGGATTATCCCCTTAGAGGAGGCATTAAATACGGGTAACAGCAGTCAGTTTAATACCGCAAGGGAAATGGTGAGTGACTTAAATCAGCAGTTAATTGAGGCTGTTAGTGCTTACAATGATCATCGGGCTGAACGAAACAAGTCGATGATTGCCGATTATGAGAGCGGCATGCAGTTTCTTACTTATATTGATATCGCTGTACTTTTGATTGCCGCGTTAATCGTTCTGTTTGTTCGCATCGCGATGGTGGGCTCTATTGTAAAACCACTAAACGAAGCAGTGGAGCATTTTGAGCGTATTGCCCAAAATGATCTCTCTGGTAAAGTAGATGACCGTGGTAGCAATGAGATCGGCAAGCTGTTTAGTGCTATGCAGCATATGCAAAGTAATTTGGTTAAAACCGTTTCTGAGGTACGCGATAGCAGCGGTTCGATTCATATCGGGGCGCGTGAGATTGCCAGTGGTAACTCGGATCTATCCTCGCGTACCGAGCAGCAGGCGTCTTCCCTGCAGGAAACCGCCGCCAGCATGGAGCAGTTAACCGCTACCGTTAAACAGAATGCCGATAACGCCCGCCAGGCCAGCCAGTTGGCGAACGATGCCTCAAGTACTGCAAGCAACGGTGGTGAAGTGGTTGAGCAGGTGATTACCACCATGCACGGTATTTCTAGCAGCTCGCAAAAAGTGGCGGATATTATTACCGTTATCGACTCTATCGCCTTTCAAACCAATATCTTGGCACTCAATGCTTCTGTGGAAGCAGCGCGGGCAGGCGAACAGGGTCGTGGTTTTGCCGTGGTGGCGAGTGAAGTGCGTAACCTGGCCAGCCGCAGTGCCGATGCCGCCAAAGAGATCAAAGCACTGATTGAGGCGTCATCCACCCAGGTGAAAGAGGGCTCAGCATTAGTCGAAAGCGCCGGTGCTACGATGCGGGATGTGGTCTCCTCTGTGCGCCGGGTGACCGATATTATGGATGAAATCTCCGCGGCTTCTCAGGAGCAGAGTTCGGGTATTGAGCAGGTCAACCAAGCGGTTGCCCAAATGGATGAAGTGACCCAGCAGAACGCGGCCCTGGTTCAGCAGGCGTCGTCAGCGGCCAGCTCGTTGGAAGAACAGGCGGCGCGGCTTGAAAGCGTTGTCTCGGCTTTTCGTTTAACTGAAGGGGAGAGCCGTACGCAACACGCCCCGCTTACCTCGCCCCAGCACACGCCACAACACTCATCTCAACAGACACCAGCGCTGATGCGGCCAGCGACGCGTAGCCAAACCAGTAGCAAAACCGCGGCTAGCGCTGAAGATGATTGGGAAGCTTTTTAAGCCAGCGTTTCTCGCCGCTTAGGCTGCGTTCCCCCTCCGCCATTGCTGTAAGAGGGGGGGTAGTGAGCGCTTAGTTACCTGACGAGTTTAGTGCTACTGCAACTTCTTCAACCTGTAGCGCCAGACTCTGCAGGCCGCCGCCGGAGAGGTACCACAGCGCGGGCGTTAGCATAATGACCCGCGCTTTCTCAGCTCCCGCATCTAAGAGCGTTTGCGCTAAGGCATCCGCGTCGGCGGGTTCATCGCCAATCGCGGCGCTGCGATCAATCACCAGTACGACCTGCGGATCAATTTCGCTAATCGCCTCAGGAGAAAGCGGGGTAAAGGTACGGGTACCGCGGGTTTCAGAAGTGACACTTTCGGGCATCTCTAATGCTGCAATGCCCAGTACGTCGTGAACGACCGGGTGCTGATTCAGCATCAGATTGCCGCCGTTGTGGGTTACCACCAGCGTGCGAGGAGCGTTGCTTAGCGCTTCGCGCTGGGTCTCAATCTCGGCATGCAGTGTACCAAGCGCCTCTTCGGCTTTGCTTTCCACTGCTAAACGACTCGCTAGTTCGCGTACATTAGCGTCAAAAGTAGCCAGGTAGTCGTCACCCTGTAGGCTGGTGTTGAGCAGCGGGGCGATTTCGCCAAGCCCCTCTTCCCACTCACCCTGGCGGCCAGTGTAAAGAATCAGGCTAGGCTCGCTTTCGCCAAGGGCATCCATATCCGGTGAGCGCAGGCCGCCAATATCGGTGACGTCATCGGCTGCATACTGCTCAAGATAGCCAGGCAGGCTGGCTTTCGGTACACCCACTACCTGCTCGTTTAAACCTAGTGCATCCAGCGTATCCAGGCTGCCTAAGTCGAAGGTGGCGATTCGCTGGTCGGCGCTCGCGGTGGCGCTGGCAGTTGCTAAGAGTATAGCGGTGGTAGTGGTAGCGAACTTCATTGGGTTTCCTTTTGTGAGAAAGAATTTTATATGCGATGTTTTCTCATGTTCTCAAGGATGCTGACTTTTGTCGCTACTGGGTGATGGAACAGTATGTTGCAGAAAACGCGACCGCCCTCACAAACTGAGGGCGGTGGGTAGCGCTAACGGCTGTTTAAAAAAAAGAGGGTAAAGAGGTTAAGAGGCGACCCGGAAAGGATTGCGTGGGTCGTTATCCCAGGCCAGGAAGGGTTGGCCGGTCTCCTGGGGCACCATGGTGATGCAGTTATCTACTGGGCAAGTGATCTGGCAAAGGTTACAGCCCACACACTCCTCTTCGATCACTTCATAGCGTCGCGCGCCGTCCTGCTCGGTGAGCTTGGCAATCGACTGGTGGGAGGTATCCTCGCAGGCGATATAACAGCGGCCGCACTCGATGCACAAATCCTGATCGATCTTGGCGATGGTTTTGAAGTTGATGTCGAGGTGTTTCCAGTCGGTGGTTTGCGGTATCGCCTTACGGGAGAACGCCTCGATGGAGTCGTAGCCTTTTTCCGCCATCCAGCGAGAGAGGCCGTCTTTCATCTCCTCCACAATCCTAAAGCCGTTGAGCATCGCTGCCGTACACACCTGCACGCTGCCGGCACCTAGGGCGATAAACTCCGCCGCATCCCGCCAGGTGGAAATGCCGCCAATGCCGGAGATGGGCAGAGTTGGTGTGGCCGGGTCGCGGGCGATTTCCGCCACCATGTTCATCGCGATGGGTTTGACAGCGCTACCGCAGTAGCCGCCGTGAGTGCTCTGGTGGCCGACGGTGGGCTTGGCGACCATATTGTCCAGGTCGATACTGGTAATCGAGTTGATGGTATTGATCAGCGATACCGCGTCGGCCCCACCCCGCAGTGCTGCTTGGGCACCGACGCGAATATCGGTGATATTAGGTGTGAGTTTGACGATTACCGGTTTGGAGTAATGCTTCTTGCACCAGTAGGTGACTTTCTCGATCAGGTCGGGGTTTTGGCCCACCGCCGCGCCCATGCCGCGCTCCGGCATTCCGTGGGGGCAACCCAGGTTGAGCTCGATGCCGTCCGCGCCAGTGGCTTCCACTAGCGGCAGAATGTAGGCCCAGGCTTCTTCATTACAGGGCACCATAATGGAAACGATCAGCGCACGATCGGGCCAGTCCTTTTTCACCTGAGTGATTTCTTTAAGGTTGATCTCCAGCGAGCGGTCGGTAATCAGCTCGATATTGTTAAAGCCGATCACCTCGCGGTTTTTTCCGTAGTGGGCTGAATAGCGGGAGGAGACATTCACCGCAGGTGGCTCTTCGCCAAGGGTTTTCCATACCACGCCGCCCCAGCCAGCTTCATAGGCGCGTACCACGTTGTAGGCTTTATCGGTGGGCGGTGCAGAGGCCAGCCAGAATGGATTGGGGGCTTTAATGCCAGCAAAGTTAACCGATAGATCAACGCCATTAAGCACGCTGTCACCGCTGTCTTTCTTACCCGGTGGTGTAAAAGTGAGTGTGTTCATGCGGCCTCCTGCTTGGCGACAAGCGCCTGATGAATGGCGTGAGCCGCCAGTTTGCCGTGTTGCACGGCCTGAACGGTAAGGTCTTGACCGGGCTTCACACAGTCGCCACCGGCATACACATTGGGCAGTGAGGTTTGGAACATCTCATTAACGTGAATGCGCTCGCCGTCCCGGGCAAGCTCAGCGGCGGTGGTATCGCTTAGGCTCGCGCCTTCGAAGCCTTGGCCGATGGCGGTGAAGACAGCATCGGCGGCGATCTCAAAGGTTTCTCCAGTAGGGGTTAAGCGGCCCGCTTGATCATGGGTCTTGGCAAAGCGCATGCCCGTCACGCGGACTTGATCATCCAGCAGAATCTCGTCGGGCTGGGCCCAGGTCACCATCCGCACGCCGTTGGCTTTGGCGATTTCCTGCTCGTGGTCGGTGGCGGACATGGCTTCCACGCCGCGACGGTAAACCAGCGTTACCTCCGTAGCGCCTAAGCGGGCCATTTGGGTGGCCATATCGATAGCGGTATTGCCCGCGCCAATCACGATACAGCGTTTGGCCACCGCAAGGCTGCCCAGATCGTCGGTCTGGCGGAGAACCTTGATGTAGTCCACCGCAGGCATCAGACCGGGTGCTTGCTCCCCGGTTAAACCCAGGGCACGGCTAGCGCCCAGGCCCAAGCTGAGAAACACGCTATCGTACTGATTATGGAGCGTAGCAAGCTCCAGGTTTGCGCCCAGCCGTTGGCCGTACTGGATCTCGATGCCACCGATCTCAAGCAAGAATTCCACTTCCTTACGGGCGAAGTCGTCGGTCATTTTGTAGCGGGCGATGCCGTACTCGTTCAGCCCGCCAGGCTTTTGTTCGGCTTCAAAGATGGTCACCTGATGACCGAGCATCGCCAGTCGGTGCGCGCAGGAGAGCCCGGCAGGTCCGGCGCCGACCACGGCCACATGACTGCCGGTAGAAGTGGCGCGTTTGAAGGGGTGGCCGTCGAACTGCATATGGTCGGTGGCATGACGCTGCAGCAAACCGATCAGCACCGGCTGGCATTCGGCGTCGTGGTTGCGCACGCAGCTACGCTCGCAAAGAATTTCCGTGGGGCACACCCGGGCGCAGCTGCCGCCTAAAATGTTGGCTTCCAGAATGGTTTCCGCCGCGCCGTTGATATTGTTCTCGCTGATCTGGCGAATAAAGCTGGGAATATCAATATCCGACGGGCAAGCCTCGACGCAGGGCGCATCAAAGCAATAGAGACAACGCTGACTTTCGATCATCGCCTGGCGATGGGTCAGCGGCGGATGTAGATCGCTAAAGTTGCTTGCCAGCGTATCCGGGTCGTAGGTGCCGACCTCTTTTGCGCTGGGTAGGTGGTTCAGTGGGCTAGTCACAGTAAAGCCTCCGCTGTTGTTATGGGCACAGCTGTTATCTTTTTACGGCCATCGGCGCATTCAGCTCGGCGCGCTTGGCCAGCAATTCGAAGACACCGGGGTAGGCGGGGCGCTCCAAATAGCGGCCCGCACCGCGCTCGGCGCGCAGCTCACCATCCCGCCACACCCATTTGCCCTTGCTAATGGTGTGACGGGCAATGCCGCGCACCGTTTTGCCCTCGAAAATGTTGAAATCGACGTTCTGGTGGTGGGTTTTGGCAGAAATCGTCCGGGTGCCGTTGGGATCCCACACCACGATATCTGCATCGGAACCTACTTGAATCGCCCCTTTGCGCGGGTAGAGGTTGAAAATCTTGGCGGTGTTGGTCGATGTCAGCGCGACAAACTCCTGGGGCGACAGCTTGCCGGTGTTGACGCCTTCATCCCACAACACGGCGAGGCGGTCTTCCACGCCAGCGGTGCCGTTGGGGATTTTAGTAAAGTCATCCTTGCCCGCGGCTTTCTGATCGGCACAGAAACAGCAGTGGTCGGTGGCGGTGGTTTGCAGATTGCCCGACTGCAAGCCGTGCCAGAGCGCTTCCTGGTGGCCCTTGGGCCGGAAGGGCGGGCTCATCACGTGGGCAGCGGCGCGGCCCCAGTCGGTATCCTGGTAGACGCTATCGTCGATGAGCAGGTGCCCGGCTAAGCATTCGCCATAAACCGGATGACCCTGCTGGCGGGCGTAGGCAATTTCATCGACGGCATCTTTGGTGGACACGTGAACCAGATAGATCGGTGCGCCCAGGGTGCTGGCAATGCGAATCGCCCGGCTGGCCGCTTCGCCTTCCACCTGGGGTGGGCGCGAAAGCGGATGGGCTTCCGGCCCGGTCATGCCCTGGGCGAGCAGTTTTTGCTGCATGTGGTAGACCAGCTCACCGTTTTCGGCGTGAACCGTAGGTACCGCGCCTAGCTCCAGACAGCGCGAGAAGCTTTCCACCAGAATGTCATCAGTGGCCATGATCGCGCCCTTGTAGGCCATAAAGTGTTTGAAGCTGTTCACCCCGTGTTCATGAACCAGGGTGCCCATTTCCTCTCGCACGCTATCGTCCCACCAGGTAATCGCCACGTGGAAGGCAAAATCGGTGGCGGCTTTTTCCGCCCAGCCTTGCCAGGTTTCGAAGGCCTCAAGGAGCGACTGACCTGGCTGTGGGATCACGAAGTCGATGATCGAAGTGGTGCCCCCGGCCAAGGCCGCGGCGGTGCCGGTATAGAAATCCTCGCTGGCCACGGTGCCCATGAACGGCAGTTGCATGTGCGTATGGGGATCGATACCGCCGGGCATCACCAGTTGATCGCTGGCATCGACAATTTCACACCCTTCAGGGACATCTAGATCGGTGCCAATCGCATGGATTTTACCGTCGACACACAGTACGTCTGCGCGGTAGGTATCGGCGTGGGTGACCACGGTGCCGCCCTTGATTAATAAGCTCATCGTTCGCTCCTGTTGTTTTTAAATAGAAAACTTAACCAGCAACCTGTTTTTTACCAGCAGAATCATTCACCGTCGGTCAGGCGGGTATAGGTTTCCGGGCGACGGTCGCGGAAGAACTGCCAGTTGTTGCGTACCTCCCGCACCATGTCCAAATCGATCTCGTGCACCAGCAGCTCGTCTTCTGTTTCGCTGGCCTGAGCTTCGATTTTGCCGCGGGGGTTAACGATATAGCTGGAGCCGTAAAAGTCGCCGATGTTCCACGGCGCCTCGGTTCCAACTCGGTTGATCGCAGCGATAAAGCAGCCATTGGCGGCGGCAGAGGCAGGTTGCTCTAACTCCCACAGGTATTGGGAAAGACCGGCCACGGTGGCGGAAGGGTTGAAAATCACCTCAGCGCCGTTGAGAGCAAGCGCCCGCCAGCCTTCGGGGAAGTGACGGTCGTAGCAGATATACACGCCGATTTTGCCGTAGGCAGTATTGAACACTGGCCAGTTGGATTTTCCCGGCTTGAAGAAGAATTTTTCCCAAAAACCGGCTACTTGGGGAATATGGGTTTTGTGGTACTTGCCTAAGTAACTGCCGTCAGCGTCGAATACCGCTGCGGTGTTGTAGTAAACACCGGTTTCAGTCTCTTCATACACCGGCACGATGATCACCATGCGGTGCTCGGCGGCGAGCTTCTGCATCATCTGGCAGGTAGGGCCTTCCGGTACCCGCTCGGCGGCGGCGTACCACTTGCCGTCCTGGCTGGGGCAAAAGTAGGGCTGGTTAAACACTTCCTGGAAGCAAAGCACCTGCACGCCCTGGTCAGCCGCTTGCTGAATCATTGGCAGATGTGCCTCGTTCATGGCGTCGCGAATAGCTTCTGGTTCAAGATCGGTGCTGGTTTTCAGGCCCATCTGAATCAACCCGATTTTCATATTCTGCATGAGACGCTCCCTCTGATTGTTGATGTGTAGCGTATGTTTGTAGTGTTCTTGAAACTAGTTTTGTAAAGCTGACGAAATAGACAGCTTTTGTTGAAAGTAGCGCTGGGTAGGTGGTTTTAGCAAGTCTTTAAAGGAGATTTGTTAAATCGTCTTTAACTCATTGAGTTTGCTTATTTTTATTGTTCCATTTTGTGATATTCACTTTTTTGGTGAGGTCTTGCACTGTTTTGGATGGTTTTTTTATTCTTTTAAAATCATTGGTTTGGTATATTTATAGCGAGTGTTTTTGGTTTTTTTCTGTTTGAAATTGGTGCAAATATTTTTTTTGATCTAGCTTTGTTTAGTTGGTTTTTGTTTTAGGTGGGGAAAATATAAAGATAACAAGCTAACAATAATAATGTTGTCCAGGAAGGCAGCTTTTTAATCAATGAGTTAATTGACCTGCTTTTTCAAGTAGGCATGCTTATTGCTTGTTTTCTAAAAGCTATGGTTTCTAAGAACGATGGTTTTGAAAAACAATGGTTTCTAAAAGCCATGATTTCTAAGCGCCTTTTTGAAAAGCTCCACTGGCCGTGGGAGCTAGGCAGCGCAATAACGCAATGCTGAGGAGATAAAAAATGACCGAAACAACCTCTCAGATGGTGGATCGAGGTGGGCTGATAGAGCTAGATGTAGGGGACGATGTACGCAGTAGTTCGCGCTTTAATGAGGATATTGCGCCTACCCAGGCCAGCGAGCGCACCTGGAGTAAGTGGAATATTGCGGCACTCTGGGTAGGCATGTCGATCTGCGTGCCCACCTACACCCTAGGCGGGGTATTAACCGCCTACTTCGGGCTGAGCGTGGGGGAGGCGTTGTTTGCCATTTTGTTGGCCAACGTGATCGTGCTGATTCCTCTTACCTTAAACGCCTTTCCCGGTACGAAGTTTGGTATTCCTTTTCCGGTGGTTTTACGCTCTTCGTTCGGTATTTTAGGTTCCAACGTACCCTGTCTGGTGCGCGCCCTGGTCGGCTGCGGCTGGTTTGGTATTCAAACCATGTTTGGCGGTTTGGCCATTCATCTGTTGCTCTCCGAGTTGATTCCCGCTTGGGCTGCGATGGGCGGTGTTGGTGAAGTCATCGGCTTTTTTGTCTTTGGTGCGATGAATCTCTATGTGGTGATTCGTGGTGCAGAGTCGATTAAATGGTTGGAAACCTTCGCCGCACCGCTGCTGTTAGCCGTTGGTGTTGGGCTGATGATATGGGCGTGGCCAAATATGTCGATGTCCGAACTACTGGCACAGCCGCCGTCGCGGCCTGAAGGGGCATCGGTATACGGCTACTTCTTCGCGGGCTTAACCGCCATGGTGGGTTTTTGGGCCACGCTGTCGCTGAATATTCCCGATTTCAGTCGCTTTGCCAAAAGCCAAAAAGATCAGATCGTTGGTCAGGTGATTGGGCTGCCGCTAACGATGTTTTTCTTCGCCGCACTCGGTGTCGTGTTAACCGCTGCTTCCGAAACGCTGGTAGGGGAAACCGTTGCCGACCCGGTACGTTTGATTGGCTATATCGACAGCCCCTTCTGGGTGGTACTGGCGATGCTGTTGATCATTATCGCCACGATCTCTACCAATACGGCTTCTAACATCGTGTCGCCTACCAACGATTTTCAGAACATTGCGCCCAAATTGATTAACCAGACGCGCGGCGTGCTGATGACTGGCGCGGTGGGCGTGTTGTTGATGGGCTACGATCTGCTGCAAAAAGCGGGCGTTATTCCGCCAGGGGTTTCTCTGGAGCAGATGTACTCCAACTGGCTGCTGGGTTACTCCAGCCTGCTGGGGCCCATCGCGGGCATCATGGCGGTGGACTACTTCCTGATCAAAAAGCAGCGTTTGGATGTGCCCAGCCTGTATATGGATAACCATGCTTATCCTGCGGTGAACATCGCGGGTTTTATCGCCTTTGGCGTGCCGGTGGCGCTTACGTTGCTATCGCTGTTAACTGGCACCATGAACTGGTTCTACGACTACGGCTGGTTTACCGGCTCGGCGCTGGGGGCAATTGTTTACTATGTGACAAGCCAAGTGTTGGTGTCATCGCCCCAGGCGGGGCCAGCGCCGATAATGGCCAATGAGGCAACCGAGCAGCGTTAAACATACTGCCGGGTTTAGCTGCTTTTGATTAAGCGTAGAAACGCATCGACCACTCGGTTGGGGCGGCGGTCGTGGCGGGTGATCAGCACAAAGGGGATGCGGTAGTGCTGCGTGTTGGCATGCAACGCTCGCATCTTGCCCGCTGCCACCCACTGTGCAGCTACGTGTTCAGGCAGAAAGCCGATAAATCGCCCGGTAAGAATCAAAAAAGCGGCGCCTTCTCGGTCGGATGCTGAGGCACGAAGGCTTAGCGCATCATGCGCCTGTCGGGCCTCAACCGGTAGCGGATAGCGGGGCGAAATAGCCGAGTGTTGGGCGATATCAGCACCACTGAGCGTGTCGTCGTCCTCCGTAAACAGGGGATGGCCAGCCGCACAGTAAAGATATGATGGCTCATCATAAAGGTGCCGCGCTTCTAAACTGGTGGGCAGGTTCACTGCAGGCACTACGCCGACGTGCAAGTGGCCATCCATCACCCCTCGAATGACCGCGTCAGAAGGCTCCATATGAATATGCAGCGTGACCTCATGCTCCGGCGCGCTGAGCTCAGCCAGTGCATTGGTCACGTGCATGGCGGGTAGTGTCACCAAATTATCGGTAATGCCGATATTCAGCTCGCCTTTAATCGTTTGGTGCAGGGCGTTAACGTCGCTTTTAAACGTTTCAAGCGCGGTCAGTAGCGTCAACCCTGCCTGATAAATCTCTTTACCCTCTTCGGTTAAACTAAACCCGCCACGCCCCCGCTGGCAGAGCGAAAACCCCAGCCTCCCCTCCAAGTCGTTCATGTGTTGGCTAATCGCCGAACGACTAATGCCCAGCGTGGTTTCCGCCGCGGTAAAGCCACCGCACTCAACGACCGTCTTAAAAATACGGATTAGGCGTATCTCGTAGTCGCTCATTTGGCCCAGCGATGCCATAACAATTTCCTGGTAGATTGGCTATCCATGCATAACGTCACGCTTTTCAGGGCATTAACGGTGATAAAAACTGATATACATCCTAAAAGCACCGCGGCACTATCGGATAAAGCCACGTGTCAGCGCGTGTTATGTATCATTTTTAGTTACTTTTTACACTGTATCAGGTGTCCCCCTGGGTTACCTGAATAAGGCTTCTGCGCGATGTCCGCTACCTCCAATGATGTAAATGATGATGTATTGAAAGCCACCAAGACTTATCGCCAACAGCGCCGCCATGTGATTGCGCTATATCTGCTAGCACTGCTTGTCATGATGGTGCTTTTCGGCTGGCTGCTGAGTGAACAGTATCGGCAAGAAATTGAGGCCGCCGAGTCGCGGATTACCGCCCGCGCTAATGTGGTTGCTGAGTGGGCAAAAGGCGTATTTGCACAAAGCGGGCAAGCGCTTTTTGGGCTTGCTGAGATGCTAACCCTGCAAGGCATGCCAGATAGCGATAATGCCCAGGCCCTTCAGCGCTCGCTAGAAAACCTGACCCTGTATGTGCCCATGGTGGACGAAATCGCTGTGTTGAGCGCTGAAGGCCGAGTAATGGCGAGTGGCCGCAGCAGCCGAAGAGCAGGTGCTGATATCAGCGATACGACGTTGTTTAATGCCTTTAAGCAAGCAGGACAAGAAGAACTGATTACCCCGCTTTACTGGTCTATCAGTGACCAACGCTACTATTTGTACCATGGTCGACGATTAGAAACCTCGTCCGGCGAGTTTGCTGGGGTGGTCATCTCTAGCATTGTACCTGAAGTGTTTGCCGACGCCCTGGAGCAGATGAGTGTCTATGACGGCGAGAGCATTGCCCTGGTCGACCCCGGATTAAAATTTATTGCTCGCTACCCGACCCCCGAAAAGCCATTTTCGATTGGCAGTCAAATTGAGAGCCCAGAAACGGCCGAGTGGCTTACCCGTGGTGAGTCCACATGGTCAATCAACATTGACTCACCTATTGATGGCCGCAAACGGCTGTTTCGCATGCTGAGAGTAGGCGAGTATCCGATGCTGGCTGTGGTTGGCGTTGATCTTCACGAATTGCTCTCGGCCTGGCGGCAGCGTGCTTTGATTTTAATGTTGGTGACGGCAGTGATTGCCCTGCTGGGTGCTTGGGGGGCGCGCCACTACCTGAATCGTTTAGCGTTGTCGCATCAACTACGTCAGCGTATTGAGGAGCGTGAACAGGCCCGTGCCGAGGCCCAAATCGCCGCTGCCGCCTTCCAGACGCACTTAGGCATCCTTATTACCGATCCACAGGGCATCATTCTTAAGGTGAATGAGACCTTCAGCCGCATTACCGGCTATAGCGAAGCGGAGATAGTGGGTAACAATCCGCGCATGTTTAGCTCTGGGCTACAAAACGCCGCCTTTTACCGCCGTTTATGGAAGCGTGTTATCAAAACCGGCAACTGGGAAGGCGAGATATGGAACCAGCGTAAGAATGGTGAACTGTTTCCCGAGTGGCTAACCATTAGCGCTGTCTACAGCGTTGAGGGCACCTTAACTCACTACGTGGCCACCATGAGCGATATCAGCGAGCGTAAAGCCGCTGAACAAGAGATTCATCAGCTAGCATTTTATGACACCTTAACCGGGTTGGCCAACCGGCGGCTGTTTATGGATCGCATAGGTAATGCCCTTAAAGAGCTTCAGCGCCATCAGCGTTGCGGCGCACTGCTATTTATCGATATCGATAACTTTAAGCAAATCAATGACACTCTGGGGCACTATGCGGGGGATCAAGTATTGCAGAGCGTTGCTCGGCGAATGGGGCAGATGTTGCGCGATACCGATACCTTGGCGCGGCTGGGAAGCGATGAATTTGCGGTATTAATCGAAGGCGTGGATAGCAATTACGCTCAAACCACCCGGCTGGCAGAGCGTATTGCGCACAAGCTGCTGGCAACTCTTAACGAATCAATCACTCTGGCCGAAGAGAGCATCACGGTGACGGGGAGTATTGGTATTGCGATCATGGCCAGCAATGAGTACGGCGTGGATGACTACCTGCAGCAGGTAGATATGGCGCTCTTTCAGGCTAAGAACAACGGCCGCCATGGCGTGTGCTTTTTTGACCCCTCGATGCAGGCTGCGCTTCTGGCCCATGTGAAATTAGAAGCGGATCTGCGCCAAGCGCAGGCCAGCCAGCAGTGGCAGCTCTATTATCAGCCCCAAGTGGATCACCATGGCGTGATCACTGGCGTTGAGGCGCTGCTGCGCTGGCATCATCCTGAACGCGGCATTGTTTCACCAGGCGATTTCATTCCGCTGCTGGAAAGCAATGAGCTGATAAACGATGTAGGCGAATGGGTATTGGAAGATGCCTGCTATCAATTAGCGCGTTGGGCGCAGCATCCACGGCTAAGCAAACTGACCATATCGGTGAATATTAGTCCGCTTCAGTTTCGCGATGAGCAGTTTCTGGCTCGTGTAGAGGGGGTGTTTGCGCGCACTCAGGCGCCGCTTCAGCGGCTAAAACTGGAGGTGACCGAGTCACTGTTTGTGGAAGCGCGAGACGACGCCAGAGATAAAATGCTTGCCCTTAAAGCGCGCGGTGTACGCTTCTCTCTGGATGATTTTGGCACCGGCTACTCGTCCCTGGCCTATTTAGCGCAACTGCCGCTGGATCAACTGAAAATTGACCAATCCTTTGTGCAGCAGGTGCTCGAAAGCCAAGCCAACGCAGCGATTGTCGAGAGTACCATTGCCCTGGCAGAGAGCCTCAATCTAGAGGTCATTGCAGAAGGCGTAGAGACCAAAGCGCAGCAGGCGTGGCTACTGGCGCACGACTGTCACGCTTATCAAGGCTATCTGTTTGGGCGGCCGGTTACTGCAGAGGCCATCGAGAGATTGATTACGGGCGCTTAACCCAGCGTCAGTAAGCGGAGTTGGCCTTCGATATCGAGAGCGGGGCTCGTATCGGGAAGAATAACTTCCAGCCGGGAGTCTTGCCGCCACGCGCTGCTTTCAACGCTCAGCGTACCTCCGGCGCGGTTAAAGCGTTTCCAGCCGCTATCGGTATGAAACACGCCTTTAATGCGTGCCTCTCTGGGGAGTTCTCCCAAACAGGTGGCCAAGCTATCCAGGTCGAAGCGCTCGCTTGGGTGCCAACGTAACCCCGTACTGGTGTAGCCCAGCGAAGTGCCGGTTTCACGCTGGGGCTTGCCGGGCGGGGGCGGAAAATCAAAAAAAGACCCGGCTAAGCTGGGTGTTGCCGCCAACTGTTGATGGTTGGCGGGTACGCTGATATCGCTCCCTTCGGCGCGTCCGCTCTGGGTCAACAGTCCTATGGGGAGTTCGCCTTGGGGAGCTTCCTGCACCCATTTACGCGGTGGCCAGCGCTGTGCCACAAACGCATGAGCGGCGCCGAGCTGCTCGGGCGTGCTCTGGTCGAGCATGGTGAGTGCCACGGCATCGGCCATATCGAGCTGGTCGCGGAAGGTGTCGTGCGTTCGGGAGCGGGCGTCATCTAATCGGCGTGGGTCGAGAGTAGCAATAATATCGCGTACCTCGACCACTTGCTGGAAGGCTTCCCCTCGCAGTAGATCCAACAGACCTGCCGGGTGGCCAAGGCCTGAGGGCTCGATGATGACGCGATCAGGCTTGCTGCGTGCGAGTAAATTCACCAGCGCCGCTTGCAGTACAAAGGCGAGCTGGCAGCAAAGGCAGCCGCCGGGAAGGCCCTTCACTACCACATCATCACGGGCATCAAACATCGCCTGGTCGATGCCGATTTGGCCAAACTCGTTGACCAAAATGGCCCAGGTTTCATCCACAGGCTTCTGTTCGATGAGGCTGTGGATAAGCGTTGTTTTACCGCTGCCGAGAAAGCCGGTAATGATATGCACCGGCACTTTTGCCAACCGTTCTGACGCTGCCAACGCCTAGCCCCCTGTCATATTCATAAAGCGTACTACCTGCACATCGCCATCGGTGGTGAAGTGATGGCGCTCGGGCTTAAGCGGCAGGGCGTTGATGATCGCCTCTTTTAGCGCCTGCATATTACCGGGGTGACGGCGTAGCACGGCGCGAAGATCGACCGAGTGTTCGTTGCCTAAGCACAGCAGCAAGCGGCCTTCCACGGTCACGCGCACCCGGTTACAGGTATCGCAAAAGTTGTGGCTATGGGGGGAAATAAACCCAACCCGGCTGTCGCTATCGGCCATCTTGAAGTAGCGCGATGGGCCGGGTGTGGTTTCGGTCGTGGGGATCAGCGGATAGCGCGTTTCGATCAAGTCTTGAACGTCATCGCTGGAGTAGAAGGTTTCCGCCCGTGAGTGGTCAGAAACATCGCCCAGCGGCATCTCTTCGATAAAGCTAATATCGAGGTTTTCCTGGCGTGCAAAGGTGACCAGGTCGATTACTTCGTCGTCATTGCGACCTTTTAAGATCACCGCGTTGAGCTTGATGCGTTTAAAGCCCGCTTCCTGGGCGGCATGAATGCCGTCGATCACTTTGGCTAAATCGCCGGTGCGGGTGAGCTGCTTAAAGCGCTCCGCATTTAGCGAGTCCAGACTAATGTTCAGCCGCCGCAGACCGCTTGAGTAAAGCTGCTTGGCGTGCTTGCGTAGGCTGGCGCCGTTAGTGGTCATGGTGAAGTCGTTAAGGCCTGGCATGGCGCCGATCTCATCGACCAGTTGCTCAATGCCGCGGCGTACCAGCGGTTCGCCGCCGGTAAGGCGAATTTTCTCGACCCCCAACTCGGTGAAGGCGCGCGCCACCATAGCGATCTCTTCCAGCGTCAGTACCTGGGCGCGGGGCAGAAACGTCATCTCCTCGCTCATGCAGTACACGCAGCGGAAATCGCAGCGATCGGTGACCGAGATGCGCACGTAGCTAATGCGCCGACCAAAGTCGTCGATCAGTTGCTGGTCAGCGTCTGGCTGGACAGATCGCTGCTGATTAGCTTGTGGTTGTGCGGGTCGTTGCTCGGTCATAGCCATCCCGTTAGTGGTTGTATGCTGACTACCTCGCCTGACTGGGCGCCTGCCTGGTCGTCGGCAAGCTCAATCAAGCAGTTAGCAGCCACCATCGAGGTTAAAATGCCCGAACCCTGGGCGCCGGTACTACGCACGAGTAACCGTCCTTCGCTATCAGTATGGTAAACGCCACGGATAAAGTCAGTGCGCTTCAAGCGACTTTTTATGGCGGTGTCGGCAATCGCAGTAAGGCGATGGGGTGTTGATGTCGGCTGCCCATACAGCCGATCCAGCAGCGGCGAGACAAACTGTAGAAAGGTTACCATGACCGCCACCGGATTGCCGGGCAAGCCAACAAACGGCGTGCGCTTTTCACCCAGCCAGCCGCAAGCCATGGGGCGCCCAGGTCGCAGCGCTACCCGCCAGAAGGCTAGGCGGCCTAACTGTTCCAGAGCCTCACGGGTAAAGTCAGCCTGGCCAACGGAAACACCGCCGCTGGTGATTACCAAATCGCTCTGCTCTGCAGCGTCTTCAAGGGCCGTTTTAATGGCGTTTAAATCGTCTGGGAGAATGCCCAGGTCAATGACATCGGCGCCGTGTTCGGCAAGCAAGCCCATCAGGGTGAAGCGATTGGCATCGTATATACCTGCTTTGGGCAGCGGCTCACCGGGAGCAGCGACTTCATTGCCAGTGGAAAAGATCGCCACCCTTGGGCGCTGACATACGGCAACATCTGCGTAACCTAACGACGCTAAAAGCCCTAGGGCCGCCGCATCGAGCCGTGCTCCCGCAGGCAGTGCCGTGTCGCCGAGACCAATATCCTCACCGGCCTGGCGAACATGTTGGCCGTGTTTGAGGAGTTCTGGCGACTCGATGATCACATGCCCAGGCTGCTCATCTAACGGTTCGCGGAGCTGTTCACTCATCACCACGGTATCGGTGCCCGGCGGCAGTGGGGCACCGGTGGTGATGCGTACACAGTGACCGGCAGGTACTAATTCGCGGCGATACTGACCGGCCAACACCTCTCCAGCCAACGGCCAGCGGGTCTGCTTGGCTCCAACACCTTCTCTGGGCAAGGCTAGCGCTACGCCGTCCATGGCCGCATTGGTATTTTGCGGCACGTTAATGGGGGCTTTCACGGTTGTGGCCAATCGGCGACCATGAGCCTGCGCCAGCGGAATCCGTTCGCTGCCCAGCGGGCGTTCAATCAAGGTGGCGAGCGCCTGACGCGCTTCGTCCACGCTGAGCATCTGCTCGCCAAGATCAAAGCAGGAGAGGGTCATTTCACCTCCTTGCTCGAAGAACCCATGAGTACTTTTTCCAGGTGCAGCTTCTCTTCCTCAGTATTAAGGTTAGCAAAGGCATCAGGGCAGTCCGACATATCAACCTTGCACCAAGCATGGCGAGCGTACCAACGATCGATCTTACGCTCGCCCTCGGCCAAGGTGGCGGCCAAATCATCGGCCAGCGAGGTGCGCAGTAGTGCAACTACCGGGTGCAGCCGTTCGCCATCAAAAGCCACAGCGATATCATGCTGGCCAATACCTTGTACCATGCGCGCCACTAAATCGTCAGGTAGGGCGGGGGAGTCGCAGGGAACGACCAGTAGCCACGGCGTTTTTGCCGCCTGCAGGCCGCTATAGATCCCCATCAAAGGGCCTTTAAAGCCGCCTTCGGCACCGTCCATTACAACATCCGCTATAACGCGATCGGCGAAAAAGCGATAGGCGTCAGCATTGCGGTTGGCGTTAATCAGTAGCTCGGCCACCTGACCTTCAAGGCGCTTCACCACATGGCCGACGAGTGGCAGGCCCGCAAAAGGCTCCAGCCCTTTGTCACGACCGCCCATTCGGCGCCCTTCGCCGCCCGCGAGAACCATGCCAGTGAGGTCGTGAGTAGGGATCATGAGCTTGCCTTTTTTGATGAGCGGTATTCTTGCGATGAACGGGCATGGGATGGGCGCGGTGGAATAGCGTCCAGGGCTAAACGGTTTTGGGTGTTGATCGCTTGGAAATGGCGCCCTTTGGCGCGGGCAATTAACATCACGCCGAAGCGTTCGGCCAGTTCGACGCCTTTTTGGGTGACGCCTGAGCGAGAAACCAGCACGCTAATGCCCATTTGTGCCACTTTGAGTACCATTTCGGAAGTCAGTCTCCCGGTGGTGTAGAAAATATCCGCATTGGCGCTGTCGGCCTGTTGTAGCCATTGGCGCCCCGCCAAGGTATCCACCGCGTTATGCCGTCCTACGTCTTCAACAAAGTCGAGTACGTCGGTTTGCTGGCACAGCGCGCAGCCATGAACGGCGCCAGCGCTGCGGTAGGTCTCGTTGTAGGCGTTAAGGTTTTGCAGCAGCTGATAAAGCGTGGATTGTGCCAATTGAGTATCGGGCAGCGCCGTGAGAGCGGTTTGGTCGAGCAGTTTACCAAATACCGTGCCCTGGCCGCAGCCGGTGGTGACCGTACGGGTGCTTAAGCGTATTTCTAAATCCTCGGGCAGATGGCGAGTAATCACTACCGCGGCTTCTACTTCCCAATCGACTTGCACGGCCTCTAAATCAGCCGCGGCGTTCAGCAGCCCCTGATTGCGCAGATAGCCGACCACCAGAGCCTCCGGGTCGTCACCCAAGGTCATCAAAGTGACAATTTCACGCTTGTTGAGGTAGACCGTCAACGCTCTTTCAGCGGCAATCGCCTGCTGGCGTGCATCGCCATACTCGTCAACGATGCTGATCTCGGTAGTGGCCGGTAAGCGGGCTCGGCTTAACTGAAGGGCGTGCATCCGCAATCCTCGCTGCTGATATGAAAGCATCTGAGCCTGATAAAATACCTGAGTAAAAAGGTCAGAGTTGACGATGATGGCGCTGGAGAGGCTTACTTGTCTACCTGTTCGACTGCTATCCGTTCAAAGTCTAGGTGCTTCGCTTAAGTACTGTGCTCAAGTGCTGTGCTTAGATACTTCGCTAAGGGGTTTAACGCGATGTCTGATAATTTACGTTCACTGAGTATCACCCTGGTCGCCGAGGCTAAGCAGGTGAAAAGCTTTACGCTAACCCAGTGGCGTATTGCAGAGCTTACCCTGAGTGATCAGGGCCCCAATGTGCTTAACCTGCAGTTGTCGATGACCGAGCGTGCTGCCTACCGTTTCAACCTGACGTCTGCCACCCCACGGCTATTTGTGCGAGCGGGTTTTACTGGGCAAACACCCAAACCTGATGCGATTACCGCTAGTCAGGACGTGGCAGCCGGTTGGATGGACGGTGAGCAGCAGGTGCTCGAAGCACCAATGCCCATGGCCATTCAGGTCTGGATTGAGAGCTACCTCGCACGCCACGGCGAAGCGCCGATGGAGATGCGCAAGAAAAAACGCAAAGGAGCGGGGCGCGCCAAAGAGACCCCCACCAAGGAGCAGCCGCAATGAGCCGCCTAGAGCGCTGGTCGCGCCTAAAACGCAACGTTCCCCAAGAGCAAGATGCGCCGCCGGTTACAGAGCCCGTTGAGGAACTGGCGGCCAAATCGGATATTTCACCTGATGCCGCGCAGGAAGCGCCAGAGCAGACATCACTAGAACAGTCTCCTGCAGAACAATCGCCTTCAGAACCAGCACCTAAGCCCGGCAGCTTAGACCACACCTTGCCCGACCCTGAAACGCTGGAAGCGGGCAGCGACTTCAGCGCCTTTATGGTGCCAGGAGTAAGCGGAGCCCTGCGGCGGCGTGCTTTGAAGCGCCTGTGGGCCACCGGCAACTACAACGTTCGCGACGGCCTGGATGACTATGATGCCGACTACAATCAGCTGTTAAAGCCCATGGACTCCGAGCTCGCCAGCAAACTGCGCCGCTGGACGCATAAAGTGGAAGAGGCGGTTGATAAGTCGCTAGACGAGCCCGAGTCCCCAAAAGAGTTGGCAGAGAACGAGCAAACAAGTGAGAAACCGGTCGCGCTAGAGGACGACTCCTCAACACCTCGCGATGATGGTGTCAAAACTGTAGAAAACACCTTACTAGACGACCAGTCTGATTATTTATCTGATCCTAAGACGAAAACATGAGATTAGTGATAAAATTATAAAAATCAAATTATTGGGTGTGTTAACAGTCGCCAGCGTTGGCAGCGTTGACGGTAATTAATTTGGCAAAATACGTATTTCGCCATAGGCTGAACTTAGCTTCTATGCATTGTTATGCCACAATAGTTAGATAGTATAACTCAAAATTATAATAAGAATTATTCACTGACCGTGAGAGCGCATGAATCAACGAATCCAACTGGCGTCGCTAGACGACCAGCGCAATGCCGAGGCTCGGGAGACGGTACGCCAGCGTATCTCGTGGCCCGCTAACCTAACGCCTGCCAATGTGACCTATCACAGCCGTGGTCATGCGCTGCTGCTCGGCAGTGAGCGCGATACCCGACAAGCCGCGCGTATTCTGCAAGGGCGTGGTTTGGCTTCATTGACGCTGGTTTTTACCGCGCCCAACGCCGAAGGCGTTGACGACGGAGTTAATGATAGTGACTTGCTCGCTGCCACCGAGATCCTCACCACCCAGGCGCTAACCCGCGCCCAGGCAGAAAAGCTGCGCATTAGCGGCCATTTGGGCATGTTCAAAACGCTGCTTGATGGCGATGAGCCGCTTGATCTTGCCCGTGCGCTGATCGAGCGAGAGGCGTTTGACCTAGTCCTGGATTTAAATGCCTCTCCTTGCCTACCGGTGGAATTACCACCGCCTGGCTATGTGGTAATGCAGTGGCAGAATGTCGAGCAGCGCAACGACATCCTCGACGACTTTGTGGGGCTGGTGGGCGAATTCGACAAGCCGCGTTATTTTCAGGTCAATAGCGACTTATGTGCCCACTCTACCAGCGGCAACATTGGCTGTACCCGCTGTTTGGATGTTTGCCCCGCGGATGCCATCTCCAGCATTCAGGGGCGGATTGAATCTCACATCGAGATTGATCCCTTTCTCTGCCAAGGCGTGGGCAGTTGCACCAGTGCCTGTCCCTCTGGCGCTATCGAATTTCGCCTACCGGAAACGCGCCGCCAGCAGGATACGCTCTCTGCTTGGCTGGGCGCCTACCGCGAAGCGGGTGGCCAAGCCCCGGTGCTGCGTTTTATTACCCATGATTCCCAAGATGCTGAGCGCGCAGCGGGTGTAGTCACCGCAGGTCATATCATCGACGCACCGCTAGAAGAGCTGGGCGCAGCGGGCCATGACCAGTGGCTAACCGCTCTGGCCGCCGGTGCCGCCGAAGTGCGTATCCAACTGCACCCCAATATGCCCGCCCGCTTAAGCGCCTTTTTGACCGATCAGCTCACTCAAGCGCATGCTCTATTGGACGCCCTAGGCCATGACCGTGCTCGCATAAAGCTGATCGAGATAGCCGATGATGCAGGCAGGGATGCGCTACCGGCACTCACCCCGTTGACAGAGTCACCGCTAAGCCTGCCTGAGCCAGAAAAGCGTGCGCGCTTTAACCGTGTGCTAGCGCGGTTGGCTGAATTGGGCAACCCCAACGGCGAGCGGGCTGCTATGCCAGCAGGCGCTGCCTACGGCGCCATTCAAGTCGATAGCGATGCCTGCACGCTCTGCCACGCCTGTGTCAGCAACTGCCCGACCCCGGCATTAAAATCAGGCGGCAAAACGCCCGCGCTGAGCTTCCTTGAAGCGGACTGTGTGCAGTGTGGTTTGTGTGAGCAGGCTTGCCCGGAAAATGCGATTACTCTGATGCCAGGCTTTCTGGCATCCAATGCCCGCGAAACGCGCCACATCTGTCACGAAGAAGCGGCCTTTGAGTGCATCAACTGCGGTAAGCCGTTTGCCACTGTCAGCACGGTCGCTACTATTAAACAGAAATTGGCTAACCACCCCTACTTCGCCGGCGAGGCGATGATCCGCCTGGAAATGTGCGAAGACTGCCGGGTAAAAGATGTCTGGAAAACCATGATTCGCGACCCTGACGCGCAACTGAAGGTATAAGCCGATGACGGATGCACTGCCCACGCTCAAAGAAGCGGATGCGCTACGCGCCGATATCTACCGGCTGTTAGCCACGCTACTGCGCCAAGCGCCAGATCCAGAACTACTCGACTGGTTGGCTGAGCTAACTATCGAGCAAGATGGTAGCCGCCTGGCAGAGTGCTGGCAGTCGTTGGCGGTAGCGGCTAACGGTGCGGATGCTGAGAGACTGCAGCGAGCTCACTTTCGCCACTTGGTCGGTGTGATTCAAGGTGAGGTGGTGCCCTACGCCTCCTGGTACCGCAACGGCGAATTGATGGAGGCGGCGCTGGTGGCGCTGCGCCAAGACCTAAAAGTGCTTGGCTTTGAACGCAGTGAGCATACCCGGGATCCGGAAGATCATCTGGCTGCCCTGTGTGAAGTGATGGCGATGCTGATCGACGCCGAAAGCTCTGAGCAGGGTTATTTCTTTAGCCAACATTTAGCCCCCTGGGCGGCCAGCTGTTTTGCCGACCTGGGGCAGGTAGACACCGCTTTCTATGCAGCGCTGGGGCAGTTGGGTAGCGCTTTTATGGAGAGCGAACAGGCTCGCTTGAGGGTTGATGCGGGCCATACGCCAGTGCGTATTCTTGAGCCTTAACGCAGGCTTCATAAAAGAAACAGCAAAAAAAGACCCGCATAAAAAAGCATGCAAGAGGAGAAACCCATGCAACCGTCACACAACGCTGAGCGCCGTCGGTTTATGAAAACCGTTGGGTTGGGAACCGCCGCTGCTGGCGCCGCGGCGGCAGTCGGTCATGTCACTCTGGCACAGGCTGACACTGCCCCGGTGAAAAACGAAAAACCAACGGTTAACTACCGTGAGACTGATCACGTCCGTGCTTATTACGCCTCGCTGCGTGACTGACGGCGGAATGCCAGGAGATTTGCCATGCGCTTAACTCGCAAAACAGACACCCCCAAGGCCTCAGGGCTGGGTATTTCCCGTCGCCAGTTCCTCAAACGCAGCGGTGCAGCCACTGGCGGTATGGCCGCCGTTGGCTTTATGAGTGCGCCCATGATGCAGCGCTCAGAAGCAGCCGATAAAACCCCCGTGCTGGACTCGCCGGTCGAGACCAAACGCACCATCTGCTCCCACTGTTCAGTAGGTTGTGGCGTGTATGCCGAAGTTCAAGAGGGCATTTGGACTAAGCAGGAACCCGCTTTTGATCACCCTATCAACCGTGGCGCGCACTGTGCGAAAGGTGCTTCGCTGCGCCAGCACGGCCACTCCACGCGGCGTCTCAAGTACCCAATGAAGTTAGTCGCGGGTGAGTGGGAGCGTATGAGCTGGGATGACGCCATTAACGAGATTGGCGACAAACTGCTTGAGCTGCGCGAAGAGCACGGCCCGGACAGCGTTTACTGGTTGGGCTCGGCTAAGTTCAGCAACGAGCAGGCGTATTTAATGCGCAAGCTTGCCTCGCTGTGGGGCACCAACAATACCGACCACCAGGCGCGTATCTGCCACTCCACCACCGTGGCCGGCGTGGCGAATACCTGGGGTTATGGAGCGATGACCAACTCGCTCAACGACATGCATAACAGCAAGGCGATTCTGTTCATTGGCTCCAACCCCAGTGAAGCGCACCCGGTGGCGATGCAGCATATCCTGATCGCTAAAGAGCGCAACAATTGCGACATTATCGTCGCTGACCCTCGCTTTACCCGTACTGCCGCCAAGGCCAACAAATACGTGCGTCTACGTCCCGGTTCGGACGTCGCCTATATTTGGGGCTTGTTATGGCACATTTTTGAAAATGGCTGGGAAGACAACGAGTACATCAATCAGCGCGTTTACGGTATGGATGAAGTGCGCGCTGAAGTCGCCAACTTCCCGCCCAGCGTTGTAGAAGAAGTCACCGGTGTCCCCGAAGCCGAGATGTACGATGTCGCTAAACGCCTCTCCGACAACCGGCCTGGCTGTGTGGTCTGGTGTATGGGCGGCACCCAGCACACCACCGGCAACAACAATACCCGCGCTTACTGCATTCTTGAGTTGGCGCTGGGGAATATCGGTGTGGCGGGCGGCGGCGCTAACATCCTGCGTGGCCATGATAACGTACAGGGGGCGACCGACCTGGGCCTTGGCTGCGATTCATTGCCTGGTTACTACGGTTTGGCGGAAGGTGCCTGGCAGCACTGGGCGCAGGTGTGGGATCTCGACTACGAGTGGCTTAAAGGCCGCTATGACGATACCGAGTATGCCGATGGTAAGCCCATGTACACTGCCGGTATTACCGTATCGCGCTGGGTCGATGGCGTGCTCGAAGAGGACGAGAATATCTCCCAGCGTACCGCGCTGAAAGCAATGTTCTACTGGGGCCACGCGGTTAACTCCCAGACTCGCGGCGTCGAGATGCAAAAAGCGATGCAGAAGCTTGAGATGATGGTCATCGTTGACCCTTATCCTACCGTTGCTTCGGTTATGCATGATCGCAGCGACGGCGTGTATCTGCTGCCAGCGGCCACCCAGTTCGAAACCACAGGCAGTGTCACCGCGACTAACCGCTCGATTCAGTGGCGTGACCGCGTGATTGAGCCGCTGTTTGAGTCCAAGCCCGACCACGAAATCATGTACCTGTTTGCTCGTAAGCTGGGCTTCGGTAATGAGTTGGTCAAGAACTACCAGATGAACGGCGACGAGCCGCTCATCGATGACATTCTGCGCGAAATCAACAGCGGTATGTGGACGGTCGGTTACACCGGGCAAAGCCCCGAACGCCTCAAAGAGCACCAGAAAAACTGGCACACGTTCAGCTTCGAGAATCTGCGCGCAGAGGGCGGCCCGGCGGACGGTGATTACTACGGCTTGCCGTGGCCCTGCTGGGGCACGCCAGAGTTCGGCCACCCAGGCTCGCCTAACCTTTACGACACCAGCGTGCCGGTGATGGAAGGTGGCATGGGCTTCCGTGCCCGTTTTGGTATCGAGCGTGACGGCGTCAACCTTCTGGCGGAAGGTTCAGCGCCGGTAGGTGGCGATATCGACGACGGCTATCCAGAGTTCAACGACCAACTGCTCAAAGACCTAGGCTGGTGGGACGACCTGACCGCCGAAGAGAAACAGGCGGCGGAAGGCAAAAACTGGAAAACCGACCTCTCTGGCGGTATCCAGCGTGTCACCATTGAGCATGGCTGCGCGCCTTACGGCAACGCCAAGGCACGCGCTGTGGTCTGGACTTTCCCCGACCAAGTGCCGAAGCACCGTGAGCCGCTCTACACCACGCGTCGCGATTTGGTTGAACGCTTCCCTACTTGGGACGACTTCGACTCCATCATGCGCCTGCCGACCATGTACAAAACCATTCAGGATCGCGACAACACTGGCGAGTATCCAATGATTCTCACCTCTGGGCGCCTGGTTGAGTATGAAGGTGGCGGTGAAGAGACGCGCTCCATGTCGTGGCTTGCCGAGCTGCAGCAGGAGATGTTTGTCGAAATTAACCCGGCGGACGCCAACGACCTCAGCATCAAAGATGGTGACGATGTTTGGGTAGAAGGGGCAGAAGGGGGCCGTGTGAAGGTCAAAGCCCTGGTCACTCCTCGCGTCGATCGTAACGTAGCGTTTATGCCGTTCCACTTTGGCGGCATGTTCCAGGGCGAAAGCCTGCGTGACCGTTACCCGGATGGGTCTGATCCGTACATCATTGGTGAGGCGGCCAATACCGCCACCACCTACGGCTATGACCCGGTGACACTGATGCAAGAGACCAAGTGCACCATCTGCCGCATTGAGCGGGCTTAAGCTTCGACCGACCTGACAGCACGGCGGTGCGGGAGCCATCCCGCACCGGCATGAGGAGAACACCATGGCTCAAATGAAATTTATGTGTGACGCCGAACGCTGCATTGAGTGCAACGGCTGCGTCACCGCCTGTAAAAATGCCAACGATGTCGAGTGGGGCATTCAGCGCCGTCGCGTGGTCACGCTCAACGACGGTGAAGCGGATGAAATGTCCATCTCCGTCGCCTGCATGCACTGTGACGACGCCCCTTGCATGGCGGTGTGCCCCACCGACTGCTTCTACAAAACCGATGACGGCATCGTGCTGCACGACAAAGACCTCTGCATCGGCTGTGGTTACTGCCTTTACGCCTGCCCGTTTGGCGCCCCGCAGTTTCCCCAGCAGGATGCCTTTGGTGAGCGCGGCAAGATGGACAAATGTACCTTCTGCGCGGGCGGCCCGGCCGAAAGCAAAGAAGAGGAGTACGAGAAGTACGGTTCCAACCGTATTGCCGAAGGTAAACTGCCGCTGTGTGCTGAGATGTGCTCCACCAAAGCGCTGCTTGCCGGTGATGCCCAAGACGTGGCCGATATCTTCCGTCAGCGTGTTGTCCATCGCGGGCACAAAGATGGCGCCTGGTCTAATAACCCTCAGGCCAGTGCCGACAACCTAGCCTATGATGCTGCCCATAAAGGGTAAGGAGGCGTGTCATGAACCTGTTGACTGCACAGGCATCCGGTGGGGTGCCACGCTCAGGTAAAGGGCTCGCCCTGGGTATTTGGCGCTTTATGTTGGTGGCGTTTGCTCTGGTGCTTAGCCTCGGCTTCACGCAAGTGGCGTTGGCTCAAGCGGATCCTGACCGTGAAATGAACACCGCTGCCCCCGGCATTACCGCCGACCAGTGGCGTCAGGTACGCAGTGGAGAGACCGGGCCTAACTACCGTGACTCGCGTTATGAAAGCGACTACAGCTTGATCAATGCAAGCGGTGAAACCTGGCGGCAGATTCGCAACCGCTGGGTGTCGCCGTTTGGTTTGATTGCGGTATTTGGCATGGCGGCGCTGATCGCGCTGTTCTACTTCATTGTCGGGCGTAAAGAGCTTGAGGCGCCGCGCACGGGGCGTCTACTTTTGCGTTGGACGCTGATGAAACGCGCGCTGCACTGGACGGTAGCAACGCTGTTTATCATTCTGGCGCTGACCGGGATGACGCTGCTGTTCGGTAAATTCGTGTTCCGCCCACTGTTTGGCGATGGGATTTGGGCCTGGATGATTGCGGCGACAAAAGTGCTGCATAACTACCTGGGGCCGATCTTTGGCATTCTGCTGGTGATCCTGCTGGTCAGCTTGATCAAAGACAATATTCCCAAAAAGCACGACTGGGTATGGTTCAAGAAAGGCGGCGGTATGATTGGCAAAAAGCATGTGGATGCTGGTTTTGCCAACGGTGGTGAAAAAGCCTGGTACTGGCTGTTAGCGACGGTGGGAATCTTAGTGGTTGCCAGTGGCTTCGTGCTCGACTTCCCCAACTTCGACCAGGGCCGTGACACCATGCAGTGGGCCAATATTATCCACGCAGTGGGCGCATTGGGGCTTACGGCGGTTTCCCTCGGCCATATCTATATCGGCACGTTGGGTACCGAAGGCGCGCTAGAAGGTATGACCACGGGCTATGTGGATGAGACCTGGGCCAAAGAGCACCATAATCTTTGGTACGAAGAGGTCAAAGACCAAACGCTATCGGAACAAGAGGTGGCGGCCCGCAAGTCATCTGGCGGCAGCAGTGAACCGTCGGCAACGCGAACCAGTTAATAAGCATTTAATGGTCGCTAAGACACCGCCTTTCGGCGGTGTCTTTTGTTATGCTTCACCTTAAGTTATTAAATAACCCAAGCCATGTATGAGAGGAACGGTTATGTCAACGTTTGATGAGTTAGATCCAACCACGCGCACCGAGCTTGAAGCCGCCGCGTTTCGGCGTTTGCTACAGCATCTGGACGATAACAAAGATGTCCAGAATATCGATCTGATGATTCTGGCGGACTTTTGCCGCAACTGCTTATCGAAATGGCTGGTTAGCGCTGCTGAAGCGCGGGATGAAAGCCTCAACTACGAAGAGGCCCGCGAGTACGTTTACGGTATGCCTTACAGCGAGTGGAAGGAGCTTTACCAGCCGCCCGCTACGCCTGAGCAAATGGCGGCCTGGGAAGCTCACCACGCCAAAAAGAAAGCAGCCAAACAAGGGTGACGTCAATGAGTGAGCCAATGGTGCCCCTCAACATAGCCGTACTCACGGTCTCGGATACCCGCACGGAAGAGACGGATCGGAGCGGTCAAGCCTTGGTCGAGCGGCTAACCAACGCCGGTCATACTCTCGTTGAAAAGCGCATAGTGCCTGACGATGTCTATCGTATTCGTGCGGTGGTCGCGAACTGGATCGCCGAGGCGGATGTGCAGGTAGTCATCACCACCGGAGGCACTGGCTTCACTGGGCGTGACTCTACCCCTGAAGCCATCTCGGTGCTGCTGGATAAGCGCATCGAAGGCTTTGGAGAACGCTTTCGTCAGCTAAGTGGTGAGGAAATTGGCAGTTCCACCATCCAGAGCCGCTGCCTCGGCGGCTTAGCCAACGCCACGGTAGTGTTCTGCCTGCCTGGCTCAACCGGCGCCTGCCGCACCGGCTGGGACGGCATTCTGGCAGAGCAATTGGATAGCCGCCACAAACCCTGCAACTTCGCTAATCTGGTCATCCCAGGTCGAGGCCAGCATGGTTGAATGAGTGGCATATTTTCCAGGCTGCCGCTTGCTGTAGCAACAAGTTTGCGTGGCGACTTGTATTGGGGTTGCGCTGTCGTCGCGCTCTTGAAAGTTAGTGTCAATGCAATAGCTGCATTGGTTTTAACCGGCTAGCTCAGTGCTTCTTCCTTTAGAAAGTTTAGTAATAAAGGGTGATTCGCTAGAGCAATATTGATTCGAAGAGCTGACCCTGACTCGTCATTGCCTAAAGTAAACAAGTTTCCAGGTGCTAGGAAAATCCCCTGTGCAGAGGCTTTTTTTGCTAGCTCAAGGCCGTCTACGCTTTTTGGTAAAGGGCACCAAATGTAGTAACTCCCGGTGGGTGGCTGAATTTGCTTGAAACCAATATTTTTCAACGAGGAGATCGCTGCTGCGCTAGCCTTGGCCACTCTCTCGCGTAAACGAGTCATTTGGCGACGATAGCGACCATGAATGATCATTTCATGGATCATCCTTTCAATAATGCTTGAACTGGTAACCACCGTGAGCATTTTAATATCAATCAGTGACCGAACCAGCGTCTGATTAGCTGCAATGTAGCCACAACGCATACTGGCAGATAGCGTTTTGGAAAAAGTGCCAACGTATATGACTCGGTTAAGGCCATCGAGCGAAGCAAGGTGGGGCGTTGATCGGGGGAGAATATCACCAAAAGGGTCGTCTTCAATGATGGTTAAATCATGCTGTTCAGCGATACGTAATAAGGCATGCATATTCTGGAGAGACATGGATGTGCCGGTAGGGTTGTGAGCCATAGGCTGAACAAACAAAAGCCTTGGCCGGTATTCCCGGATACTCTGTTCCAGCATATCGAGATCCAGCCCTTGAGGCCCTCTAGTGATGCCGATGGTTTTGGCACGCTGTAGGCGTAATTTACCAAACATTGGGTAATAACCAGGGCTTTCAACTAGCACCACTTCACCGGGCTCTACAAAATGCCTAACAATCAGGTCGAGTGCATGGTTGGCGCCGAACGTCATCAAGATTTGATTTGGATGAACGCTAATTGCACGATCGTTTAGCGTTCTGGCGATATCTTCTCGCAGGCCGATCAATCCCTGAGGGTTGCCGTATTCGAACTCATCTCTGGCGTCATTATCCTGATTGCTGCGTTTGAAATAGCGGCGTATGTCCGAGCTTTCCATCCAACTTGCCGGCAGGCGTCCATCTCCGGCTCTGACTTCATAATGCTGATTCAATTGTTCTCTTAATAGAGAAACCAAGTCGACCGCTTCAGTAAAATGTTCAGGCTTGATAGCTGGGTGAGCTGGTCTGGTTGCTTCCACATAAAAGCCAGAACCGCGCCGAGGGCTGATATATCCGGTCGCGACTAAGCGGTCGTAAGCATCAATTATAGTATTTTTTGAAACCCCAAAGCTCAGGGTTGCATTGCGAATGGAGGGTAACCTTGTCCCCGCCGTTAGCTGCCCCTGCTCAATGCGCTCAATAACTGTATTGGCAACTTGTTGCGCTCGAGGTGTTTTTTGCTTCATAAAATGCTCAATTGTACCCATTAATGAAAGGGTACAGTACATGGGTCAATTTTGAATATTGTACCTTGTCCAGTTTTCTCTATCACCCTAACTTAAGATAAGAGTATGTTTTATTTCTAACAATAATCGGTGATGCAGCAGTCTCTAGTTAGCGCTAATAGCACTGCCATTCACCATGGAGAGCATCGTGAACTTAACAACTATAAATAAAAGCTGGTTCTTTTTAAAAACGATCGCAGCTGTGTCCACTGTGACAGCCTGTGTGGCTCCTTCTGTTGCTATTGCCGAGGATCTGCCCAGCGTAAACTGGCGAATGCAGGCGCTTTGGGATGCGGGGACAACGCCCTATGAATACGAAGAAAAATTTGTAGAGCGGGTATCCGAATTAACTGATGGGAAATTTGAAATTCGATTGTTCGCCGGTGGACAATTAGCGCCATCGGCCCAAGCATTTGAAGCTGTACGTGCAGGTGCCTTCCAGATGATGAAGACATTTGACGGCTATGAAGCAGGTTCTATACCTGCTTTCGCGTTCACCAGCACAGTACCGTTTGGTTTTCCTGAGTCTGACCAGTACGAAGCTTGGTTCTATGAGAAAGGGGGAATTGAGCTGGCTCGTCAGGCCTATGCGTCAGCAGGTCTCTACTACATTGCACCTACGGTTTATGGGCAAGAACCCATCCATTCTAAATTTCCTATCGAATCTCTGGATGATCTGGATGGCAAAAAAGGCCGTTTCGTTGGCTTGGCCAGCACGGTGATGAGCGAATTTGGTGTGTCTACGACAGGGTTGCCTACGGCAGAGGTGTATCAAGCACTTGAAAAAGGGGTCATTGATCTTGCCGATCGCGGCGACCTGACCGCTAATTTTGAAGCAGGCTTGGGAGAAGTGGCCGGATATATAGCTGTACCTGGCTTTCACCAACCCACGACAGCTACCAGTTATGTAGCGAACCAAGCGGCTTACGATAGTTTACCTGACTCTTACAAAGCGGCCTTGGAAGTGGCTGCCCGTGAGATTTCGTCTTCTTTACGGCAGCACATCCTTGCCCAGGATACTGTTGCTCTCGAAGAGTTCGAAGCGCAAGGCGTACAGATCACCCATTTGAGCCCCGATCTCATTGCAGAAGGGCGCCCGACCGCGATGAATGCATGGAGGAGAGCGGCTGGAGATGACGAATTGGCTAACGAAATTCTCAATAGCCAAATCGAATTCATGCAAGAACTTGGCTTGATTGACTGAGTTCCTACCTTACGGTTCCGCGCGCTGGCAATCCGGTAATAGGCCGGATTGCCTTCCCATCGAGGTTCAATTATGGCTGTTCTTCTTGGCTACTGCCGCCTTATAACGGCTCTTAACCGTTGGGTGGCCACGGTTGTATCGGCTTTTGTCTTCATTATGGTGGCCGTCATCAGCTACGAAGTAGTGTCCCGCTATTTTTTCAATGCACCCACTACCTGGGCTATGGAGCTTGCGACACTATTATTTGGCCCTTACTTCTTACTGGCTGGCCCTTATATTCTACATACTGCTGGACACGTCAACGTTGACATACTTTACCGTAAACTGCCGTTTAAGTTGGCAGGCTTAGTAGACTGTCTAACATATGCGCTGATTGTTGTAGTAACGGTGATTTTTATAGATCAGAGCCTACCTATAGCGCTGAATGCCTACGCAAGTGGTGAAACTTCATTTACCTCTTGGAATCCCCCCGTCTGGCCGGTGAAAGCGCTTATTCCGATCGCTTTTTTATTGCTTCTCATGCAAGCGCTGGCTGAAATTATTTGGGCAGTTAAGCGTATTCAAGGTCAAGAGGTGAAAGCATGAGTTCTACTCTTGTCCTTTCAATGATGTTTGTCTCACTGTTGGTATTGTTGCTCAGCGGGATGCCTTTAGCATTTGTACTGGCATTTTTGGCAATTTTATTCACAGTCATACTGTGGGGAGCTGATGCACTAGTGCTGACCGTTCTCCAAACCTTTGATGCAATGACATCAGACATCTTGCTGGCTATCCCACTCTATGTGCTGATGGCAAGCGTGCTTCAGCGCTCAGGTATTATTGAAGCGTTATATCGTGCAATGGAGCTCTGGTTCCGACGTTTGCCGGGAGGATTGGCCGTCGGTACCGTGGCGATCTGTACGGTGATGGCGGCGATGACCGGCATTGTTGGGGCGGCTGTTGCGGCAATGGGCATCCTCGCATTGCCATCTATGCTACAGCGCGGTTATGACCAGCGATTAGCACTGGGCACAATCTGTGCAGGAGGTACATTAGGCATTCTGATTCCTCCCTCAATTATTACGATTGTATATGCTTCTACTGCCCAGATATCAGTTGGCAAAATGTTTGCTGCCGGTATTGTTCCAGGAATAATACTGGCAGGACTGTATATTTTTTATATTATTCTGAGAGCAATTATCCAGCCAAACCTAGCTCCTCGGCAGTCTGGAGAGCAGACAAACCTAGGGGAGATGTTGAGTTCTCTTAAAGCTCTGATACTACCAGTACTGATTGTTTTATCCGTGCTGGGTAGTATCTATGCAGGTATTGCCACGCCCACCGAGGCAGCAGCAGTGGGTGTTGTTGGGGCGTTGATTTCAGCGGCCTTTCAGAAGCAGCTGACATTTAAAAACTTATCTGCTGCATCTATGGATACCTTGCGTGTGACCACTATGATTATGTGGATCACGATTGGGGCGAAGATATTTGTATCCATCTTCACCGGCACTGGCGGGGCGGACTCGCTTCTACAATTCATTCAAGACCTTGAAATGAATCGCTGGTTAGTACTGCTTTCCATGATGCTGGTTTTAGTCTTCCTTGGGTTATTCCTGGATGAAATTGGCATCATCCTTTTATGTGTGCCTGTCTTCTTACCTATCATAAACGCCTTTCAATTTGATCCGGTCTGGTTCGGAGTGCTTTTCCTTATTACTGCTCAGATGGGTTATATCACCCCGCCTTTTGGCTACACGCTTTTTTACATAAAGGGAGCACTGCCACCTGATATTGGTATGGGAACTGTATACCGGGCCATCGTACCCTTCTTAATTTTGCAGCTCATTGCATTAATTTTATTTATGCTTTTTCCCGAAATCGTTACTTGGCTGCCTGAACAACTTTCACAGAAAGTACGCTCTTAAAAAAGGAGATAAAAACAATGACTACAACGACTTCTCGTATTCCAGGGTTGCACAAAATGTCACCTGAAGAGCGGCTACAAAAGGTAGTGGAAGTCACTGGGTTGAGCGAGGATGTTGTCAGGCACCTGGGTAACACGGGCAACCTGGATTCAGCCACAGCCGACTCCATGATCGAGAATGTCATTGGCACCATGAACATTCCTTTGGGTGTGGCGACCAATATGCTGGTAGATGGGCATGATGTCCTAGTGCCCATGGCGACAGAGGAGTCTTCGGTGGTAGCTGCTGTCTGTAACGCAGCCCGTCAGTGCCGTTCAACCGGCGGTTTTAAGACAGACATGTCGAATTCTCACATGATTGCCCAGGTTCAGTTGCTGGGTGTTCCGAATCCTGAATTCGCTCGTTTGCAGATACTAGAGCATAAGTCGCACGTTCAGTTGATATGTGATGAAACAGATCCGGTCTTGCTTAAACACGGCGGCGGGTTCCGTGATATGGAGGTGCGTGTTCTGAAAGGACGCACTGGGCCAATGGTGGTCACCCATCTGATTGTCGATACTCGTGATGCAATGGGCGCTAACGCAGTGAATTCCATGGCGGAAGCCGTAGCCCCCCATATTGCAAAATGGACGGGAGGGAAGACCTATCTGCGTATTTTGTCCAACTTGGCGGATCGTCGGTTAGCGAGAGCACGGGCTACTTGGGCTTTGGACGAAATTGGTGGTGCAGAGGTTCGTGATGGCATATTGGCCGCCTATGACTTCGCCGATATTGACCCTTATCGCGCAGCCACGCATAACAAAGGCATCATGAATGGGGTAAGTGCTGTGGTACTGGCAACTGGAAATGATTGTCGGGCCGTAGAGGCGGGAGCCCATGCTTATGCTGCCCGTACAGGGCAGTACAGCTCATTAACACGATGGGAAGCCGATGCTGACGGAAACCTGACCGGCACTATTGAAATGCCTTTGGCGGTAGGCTTAATTGGTGGAGCCACGCGCTCTCACCCTACAGCGCGTATTGCGCTGGATATAATGAACATAACGACTGCCGAACGGCTTGCCTGCACTATTGCTGCAGTCGGTTTGGCTCAGAACTTCGCTGCACTCAAAGCACTAGCGACGACGGGCATCCAAAAGGGTCATATGGCACTCCATGCGAAAAATATTGCGGTCATGGCAGGTGCGGTTGGTGACGAGATTGAGAAAGTAGCCGACGCGTTGGTGAAGCTTGGTAAGGTAAGGGTCGATGTAGCAGAAGAAATTCTCAACGAGGTGCGACAGTAACGCCTTAGCCAGCTTATATAGAACTGACTAGTCGTCTAGCTAGATGTAACCACTACGGGCTGTTTCTGAACGTTGATCGTGGCATTCTATCTACAGCGCTAATCTACTCTTTAAGGTTAACGACTCCGGTTTTTCTGTTTTAGAGACGACTATGCCATCACTTCATAATACCCAGTTCATGCTCGCCAACCTGGTCATCCCTGGCCGAGGTCAGCATGAGTGACTTGCAGCCAATATCAGCCGCGCTTGAGGCGCTACTGGCAGACGTCAGCGTAATAGGCGTCGAGAGTGTTCCGCTGGAAGCCGCTGCCGGGCGTGTGTTGGCCCAAGCCGTCACCGCACAGCTGGATGTACCACCCTTCGATAATAGCGCGATGGATGGCTACGCCTTGCGCGCTGCTGATGCGGGGCAGTGGCTGCCGGTGAGTCAACGCATTGCCGCCGGCACACAGGCGAAAGCGCTTGCGCCAGGAAGCTGCGCACGTATTTTTACCGGCGGTGAGATTCCTCCCGGTGCCGACTGCGTGGTGATGCAGGAGCGCGTACAAGTTGACGGTGATCGTGCGCTGATGCCTGCGGATATTCCCGCAGGTGATAATGTCCGCCGCCAAGGGCGTGACGTGCGCCAGGGCAGCGTACTGTTAGACGCTGGTGAGCGGCTCGAAGCAGCGGCCCTTGGCCACTTGGCAGGTCAGGGGATTACTCAGGTCAGCGTGCGCCGGCGCCCCTGTGTGGCGCTGCTTTCGACGGGCGATGAGATTATTGATCCGGGTACGCCACTAAAGCCGGGGCAGCTTTACAACTCAAACCGGCCGATGCTTAGGCGCCTGTTAGAGAACTTTGGCGCCGAGGTGGTGAGTACCGTTAGTGTTCCGGATGACTATGCCCGCACTGTGGCACTGTTAACGGCCGCCGCTGCTGAGGCAGACCTGGTGGTCACCACTGGCGGCGTCAGCGTCGGCGAAGAGGATCATGTCAAAGCTGCGCTGGAAGCGATTGGCCAGCTCGATATGTGGAAGCTGGCGATCCGCCCCGGTAAGCCGCTGGCACTGGGTCGTTTGCCTCGCGATGACGGCAGCCAGGTGCGGTTTGTCGGTTTGCCAGGCAATCCGGTCTCGGGGTTTGTTGGTGCCTGGTTGTTTTTGCGTCCCTTACTGGGCGCAATGCTTGGTTGTCCAGCGCTAACATCGCTGCCAGCGGTGACCGCGAAAGCGGGGTTTGCTACCTCCACCGGCCCACGTGAGCACTATATGCGTGTAACGCTTGAGTTCACGCCAAGCGGGGTGACGGCGACGGCCTTTGAGGATCAGAATTCCGGGGTGCTTTCATCCTGTATTAACGCCGATGCTTTTGCAGTGATTCCGGCCAATAGCGACATAGCCGAGGGCGATGCCATTAGCTGTTTGTGGTTGGCTGGCTAAGAGCAGGGGCTGAGAAAGCTAAGGATTAAGCTTGCGGGCATCCAGTAGCAGTACTAGCTGTTGCTGGACGAAGGTTAACCCGCATAGCGCCGTGGAAAATCGGCGGGAAAGCAGCAGTTTAGGCAGCGGGTAGAGGGTGTTGGCCGGCAGTTGCTGAAGCGTTATGTCACCGCTCACGCCCAGTTGCCAAGTGCTGTTGTTGTCGCTGGCTGCTTGAGCGTCGCGTAGGGTAAGCCAGCGGTTAGGTGGGGAGCCATGGTCACCACCTTCATAAAGCAACGTTTGAGCATTGGCAGTGCGCGGTGCCGTGGGGTGATCGGTCATGGCCAGCACATGGCGCGCTTCCAAGGCGGTACGGTAAGGCCCTACGCAAAACAGCACCAAGGCAACCTGGGCCTGTTCATGATGGCCGCGATGCAAGGGCACTTTAACCGAGCCCCTGCTGGTAGGCGTCGAAGAGCGCCTCTGGGTCAAGCAGGGCAAGCGCTTCTTGCTCATCTATCTGCCATAGCGCGCTGACATAAGGGCGCAACGTGCCGGAAAGCGTCTCTGGCGGCGCTTGCAGCATACTTTGAGTGACCTCGCACACATCATCAAGCTGTTCAATACGCACACCGCTAGTAATCCCTGCCGCGCTCACTAACAGAATCATCCCCTTACTGTTACCTTCCGGTGCAGGTAAACCGAGTAGTCGATGCAGGCTAATGACGGACTCGATTGTGCCCCGCAGGTGCAGCACACCTTCGGTAGAGGAAGGCAGTCCCGGCACGTAATAGACGGGTTGGTCGCTGGATAGAATTTCACTCACCGCGCTGCCGGGTAGTGCAAAAGGCTGGCCGTTGAGCCGGAAGAGCACTAGCTGTTGGGTAGGCTCATCAATATCTACCACCGCCTCAGCATCGCCGTGTGCTGCTAATGCCTCGTCAAGGGTTTGGGTAGCGGGCGGCTGGTCATTTGCCTCGCCGTTGCGGGGAAATTCAGCGGTCATCGGCCAGCTCCGGCGATATCACTACCTGATTGCGACCTTGGTGTTTGGCGCGGTAGAGCGCTTGGTCGGCGCTTAAACGCAGCGGCTCGGTAGAAGGTTGTGCGGGGAAGCTGCTAATGCCTGCACTGAAGGTGCAGCGAAAGCGAACCTCACCGGTGTGAAAATCAATCAGTGCAAAATCCTCGCGCAGGCTATCGATCAATGTGGCGGCTTTCTCGGCATTAATGCCCTTTAGCAGCACAACAAACTCTTCTCCGCCGTAGCGGCCGATAATATCGGAGAGACGCAGGCGACTCTTTAATAGTCTTGCCAGGGTGATAATTACCTGGTCACCCGCCAAATGACCGTGGGTGTCGTTGACATGCTTGAAGTGATCAATGTCGATCATCGCCATGGCGTGCTGGCTATTATCACGGTGCGCCTGAGCGAGGTTTTTATTGATCAGTTCAGTGGTGGTGCTGTGGTTATACAGCCCGGTCATGCTGTCGCGGGTCATTAATGAGCGCAGCAGACGCAGGCGTTCGGCGCGCAGTTGCACGGCAGAGACCAGCTCTTCGGGCTGAACGGGTTTGGTGAGAAAGGCTTCAACCCCCGCAGACATAGCGGATATCTGCTTTTGGCTGTCGGTTTCACTGGAGAGATAGATAATCGGTAGACCCAGGTGTTCCGGCTGCTGGCGAATAATCGATGCCAGCTCTTCCCCAGAACACACCGGCATATACACATCGACCAACAGTAAATCGGGGCTAAAGCGCTCCATTACCGTGAGCGCATCGGCGGGATGGTGAACCTGATGAGTCAGCATTCCGCTCTCTTCAAGCAACAGAGCGTGGTAAGCGGCTGCTTCGGGCTCATCATCCACCACTAGCACCTTGAGTGGCTCTTCTGCCGCCGGAGCGGTCAGTTCATCCACTGCCAGCATCAGATCCAGCGGTTTTACCGGTTTGGTAAAGTAGCCGCCGCAGCCTGCACGAACGGCACTCAGGCGCGAATGAAAGTCGCTGTGGGCCGACAAAACGATGGCAGGAAGCGGTTGGCCTGTCAGTTTGTTTAAGCTGGTCAGGGTTTCAGTGCCTGCCGTCTGCCCTTGGGGGAACTGCACATCCATGATGACTGCGTCAGGGCGACGAGTGAGCACGGCGTTAAAGAATGTGTCTGTATCGATAAACTGAACGACTTCGTGACCAAAGCAGCGTAGGTGATGGATTAATTGATCGACCTGCTCGGGCTCATCGTCGCACAGATAAATTAACCGCTGGCGCTTATTGCGCAGTGGCTCAACTTGGCTGGAAAGCTCGAAGCTGTTTACGGCCGCCAGCGCTTGCTGTTGACCGTGGTGGGAACGCAGGTGCTGCTGCTCGTGACCCATCTGGAGAAGCAATTGACTGATAAACGTATCGATATCGGCGCGGGCGGGGGAGGTAGTAAGCGCCTCTTGCGCCTGATCCGCCAGCTGGGCAAGCCGCTCAAATCCCAGCGACCTCCCGGTTCCTTTCAAACTATGAAAGAAACGGTGCAGCTCTGGCGCGAGTCGCGCCTGTTCTTCGCTCGTCGTGCGACTCTGCTGCCACAGCTCGGCGGTTTGCGCTAAGCGGGACGGAAGCTGCTCAATAAAACGCTCACGCAGCTGGTTCAGCTTATCGTGCAGCGAAGGGGCGGGCTTAGACATCAAACTACCTACGTAAGTGAACGAAAGCGGCGATCCATTCCATCAGTGATCCATTCCCACTAGCGATGGTTACTCATCAAGCGCCTGTTTTACTGCGGCTTCCAGGTTGGATGCCAGCTCGGCATCTTTACGCAAACAGGCATCCAGGCCTGGTGTTTGCTGAAGCGTTATGTCCGGCGTGTCTCCGGTGAGTAAAATAAACGGTAGGTGATTAGCCTGCTCGCGCAGCATCGCCAGCAGTGCTACCCCACTGATGAGGGGCATGTGCATATCGCTGACAATCAGCTTGATATCGCTGCGATTATCTAGCTGCTCAACGGCTTCCATCGCGTCAATGGCCAGCAGCGTCTCATGGCCCTGATGCTCAAGCAGTGCCGCCGTCATTTCCCCGGCAAGCGGATCGTCGTCTACGACCAGGATAGGCATTCCATGACCTCATGGTAGTTGTGTCTTTAATGGCTATGTCATTAACCGTCGTGTCAGTATCACTCGTGATTAACCCAGTAGGGCCTGGAGTGTCTCAACTAAATTGTTTTGGTCAAAGCTACCTTTGACGATATAAGCGTCAGCACCGACTTCAATACCGCGTCGCCGATCAGCCTCCTTTTCCCGCGAGGTGATAATAATAATTGGCCGATAACGATAAACCTCATTTTCGCGCAGTCGGGCAGTCAGCGCAAAGCCATCCATTACCGGCATCTCAACGTCGGTAAGTACGGCATCAAACGGCTCTGCCAGTGCTTTGGCTAATCCGTCGCGACCATTTTCGGCCAGGGTAACGTGGTAGCCCCACGCTTCGAGTACATCTTTCTCTATTTCGCGGGTATTCAGTGAGTCGTCGACCACCAAAATGCGTTTCGCGAGAGCGGAGGATGCACGCTCTTCGTTAGCACGTTGGGCACCGTGTCGGGTGGCTTCCAGTAAAGCGGGTACGTGGAGTAGGCTTACCAGCGCATTGCGTCCCATGGAAACCATGCCCGAGACCAGTGGTAAATAACGCAGATGCACGGGCAGTGGCTTGATGATCATATCGCGTTCATCAATCAGGGAGTCAATAATCAGAGCAAGCTTCTGGTGCCGCTGGTGGACGACCAGCAGTAGGGTGGTATCAGTACCGGACGCCGTCTCTGGTAGCTCAAGCAGTTGGGCTAGCGATACCACCGGCACAAATTCATTGCGTAAAATCAGCGTGCGCTGACCCGCAGCATCAATAAATGATTGTGATGAGCACTCTACCAACTCTGATACGTAAGGCGCCGTTACCCCTAGGTTGACGCCGCCGACGCTGACCAGCAGTACCTGCATCATCGCCAACGAGAGTGGCAGGCGCAGAGTAAAGCGGGTGCCGTTACCGCGTTCGCTGGCAAGCTGCAGGTCGCCGTTAAGCTCATCCACCACGGTGCGCTTGACCACATCCATGCCCACACCGCGGCCAGAAAAGTCGGTAATCATGCTCTTGGTAGAGAAGCCCGGCAGGAATATAAGCTCTAGCGTTTCCTGTTCGCTCAGTGCATGGAGCTGCTCTTCGCTCACCAACTGCTTGGCGAGCGCTTTTTGACGTACCGCTTCAAGCGAAATACCCGCGCCGTCGTCACGCATCTCTACCACCACCCAGCCAGCATCCTGCCAGGCTTCGATAACCAACTGCCCACGGGGAGGTTTACCCGCTACCTGGCGCTCGGCAGGCAGCTCTAAGCCGTGATCCAAGGCATTGCGCAGCAGGTGAATAAGCGGATCCGACAGGCGATCAATCATCTGGCGATCAAGTTCGATTTCGCTGCCTCGCACCCGGCAGTCGACCTGTTTGCCGAGTGACTGGGCCAATTCCCGGGACATATGCGCGAGTGGATCAAACACCACGCTTAACGGCAGCATGCGCATTTGCAGTGCGCGGTCGTGTAGGTCGCTCATCAGCGAATCGTGGCTTAACACGCTATCTTTCAGCTCACGGTGAAAGGCGTGAAAAGGCCCCTGCTGTTCGGCAGGAGGTGTGATGCTTAGCTCACGGGCTTGATCAACCAGGGTATGTAAATGATGATGGCCGGAAAGCACTTCGCCCATCAAACGAATAACATCGTCCAGTCGATCCAGGCGAACCCGCACAGTATCGCTGAGCCGCAGTTCGCTCTCCGCCACCAGCGCAGCGGAGGAAGGCGGTGTTGAGGAGGACGGTAGCGCAGGCACAGAGGATGGCGCCGCCTCAGCGGGAGTAATGGGCGGGGGTGGGGCCTGACCGAGGGCAGCCGCTTCCAGGGCGCTACATAGCGCCTCATCAGCCGCGGGTAGGTCGTCACCTGTCGCTCCTTCGGCGAGTCGACTGACTAAGTCAGCAAGACCGTCAACCGCCTGGCTGAGCAGGCTGGTCACCGTTGGCGTTGCGGTTAGGGTGCCGTCGCGCAGAGCGCTGAGCAGCTCTTCAGTGCTATGTGCCAGCGCCGTAATTGGCACCAGTTTAAGCATTCGCGACGAGCCTTTCAGCGTATGCGCTGCGCGGAACAGGTCGTTGATCTGTTCGCGATCAGCATGGCCCTGCTCCAGTGCGCTAATTCCTTCTCGCAAGCGGGGCAGGTGGTCGGCTGCCTCTTCCACAAAGCGTTGTATAAAGCGGCGAATATCCAGCGCCATAATTAACCCACTCCCTGGGTGGTACTGGTTGATGCCAGTGTTAGGTTCACCGCGTCTAAATAACGTTCGGCTAGAAAGCGCGCATCGCCTGGCGGTAGTGGTGGGGTGATGGTGTCTAGCCCTCCATCAGAGGTGGGCGCAGTGGTCAGCAAACGAACCACCGCAGCATAGCGCTGCTTGCGCTGTAATGGCTTGTCGGCCAGTTCGCCTTGGCGATAAAGTTCAGCTAAGTAGAAATGGGCCGGCCAACACTCCGGGGCGACGTAAATGGCCCGCTTAAAATGCTCGTAGGCGAGCTGGGGCCGCTGCTGCCAGCGGGCGACCAACCCGGCCAGCACCAGCGCATCGATCGACCACGGCTGTTGCTTAAGCAGCACCTCAAGCAGCGTAGCGGCGTCGTCAAACGCATTTTGGTTAAGCAACCGATGGGCGGTGTGCAGTTGGTGGCTAATGCTGTCCGTTGGCTCTTTTTCCGTTGCATGCTGACGTGGCGCCTGGGGTGTCACATCAGTGCAGTTGTCTAACGCTAGCTGTTTATTTGCGCTCTCAGCAACGCTAATACTGTCTTCAGCCATGTTGTCCATCGCAAGTAATGAGGGCTGAAGGGGCGTCTCTGGCACTATCGCGGGTTGCTCTGCATGGCGAAAGTAAAATACGCCCTGAGCTTCGGTCAATTCAAACACGCCGAGATCGTTACCCAGGGTTTCGGTGACGCCGCAGAGTAAAATGCCATTGGGGGCCAGCAACTGGCTAAGTTGCTGATGGATATGGCGCCGCGTCTGCTGGTCAAAGTAGATCGAGACATTGCGAAACAGAATTACATCAAAGGGGCCGACGGGGCTGTCTTCGTTGGCGTTTAACAGGTTAAACGGCCGAAAGGTTACCCATTGGCGCAGCGGTTCGTGAAGCTTGTAGCGCCCCTTGTGGGGGCTGAAGTAACGCTTTTTGAAGGCGGGGGAGAGGGCGCGAAACGCCATGCCGCCATAAACTGCCTGGCGTGCCTTGGCGAGAACTTGGTGATCCAGGTCGCCGCCGGTAAGAGTAAACAGCGCTTTGGCCCGCTCGCCAAAGCGCTCAAACAGCATCATCGCTACGCTATAGGGCTCCTCACCGGAAGAGCAGCCCGCGCTGAAGATAGAGAGCGGCGGCTGCTCTGTCGTTAGGCGTTGCGGTAAATAGGTGTTGACCAGCCAGTCCAGGGCGTCAGGTTCGCGAAAAAAATAGGTTTCGTTGACCGTTAACTGGCTGACAAATTGATCGAATAGCGCCGGGTCGTGGCTTAATTGCTTGAGGAGCTGAGTGATGTCGGTTAGCCCCGTGGAGGCCTGTAAGCTGGCTACTGCTCGGAATAGCCGGGCTTCGGCCAAGCCATCTAGGTGTAAACCGCAGCGTTGATGCACCAGAGCTTTGAAGGGAGCAAACGCACTCATGCCAGAGGCTCCGGTCGGCTATCCATGCAGCCATGGACATCGCGTAGCAGCCGATCCGGAAGGCTATCGAGCGGTAATTCATACTGTATGACGCCTGCTTTGACGGCTTCCTGATTCATGCCATAAATCACCGAGCTGGCTTCATCTTGCGCGAAGGTGGTTCCGCCTGCGCGATGTATCGCCCGCATACCATTCACTCCATCGCGGCCCATGCCGGTCAAAATAATACCAATCGCATCGCTGCCGTAGACCTCCGCGACACTGTGCAGCAGCACATCGCAACAGGGGTGGTACAGGGAGCATTCAGGACTGGGTTGAAGCTGGAAGCGGTGGCGGGAGGATACGCATAAGTCACGCTCGGAAGGTGAGAGGTAAATATGCCCAGGGCGTAGCCGTTCGCCCTCTTGGCCCACGCTAACCGGCATAGTGCAAAGGGATGCCAGCCATTGTGCCATGCCATCAATAAATCCATGACTGATGTGCTGGGCGATCACAATGGGGGCTGGAAACCCGCTGGGTAGCCTCCGCAGCACCCGCACTAAAGCTTGCGGGCCACCGGTTGAGCAGGCGATCGCGACCACGTGCTGGAAGTTACGCGGCACCCCCCGTGGCGTTACAGCAAATGTCGCTATTGGAGGAGAGGGGGTGGGTGCTAAGCCGCGTCGACGTAGACGAGTGATGACCGCCACACCGGAAAGCAGGCGTACACGCTCCAGCAAGCGTTCGGCATCGGCTCCTTCCAGAGTGGGTTTAGGCATGACCTCCAACGCGCCTACCTCAAGGGCTTGATAGGCGGTTTGCGCATCGGAGCGGTCACTAACTACCAGAATGGGCACCCCTTTGCTGTACATGATCTCTTCGATCGCGGTCAAGCCGTCCATCACCGGCATGTTGAGATCCATGGTGATCAGATGCGGCGCAAGGCGCTTGGCCAGCTCCACCGCTTCGCGGCCATTCGCGGCTTCCCCCACGATCTCAATATCATCGTCCCGGCTGAGGATATCGCGTAGCACGTCGCGGGCTACTTGGCTGTCGTCGGCAATGACTACCCGAATTACACTCATCCGGTATCCTTATCAGCGATTTTTATTTGTTAGGGTGAACTCCTGCACCAGCGCGTTAAGCTCAGCCGACATATGGATCATGTCCTGGCTAATATCGGTAATACTGCGCACTGAGTGTGCGTTGCGAGAACTGGCCGTATCGATATCGCGTAGGGCCATCACCACCTGGCTGCTGGCGGTTTTTTGCTGCTGTGTGGAGAGCGATATCTGCTGGGCCGCGCTGCTGGTTTGACTCGCTGCCTTGAGCAGCGCCTCCAGATCCTGGGCGGTACTCATGCTTGCCTCAACGCCCTGCTCGATTGAGGAGGCACCTTTTTCAGAGGCCACCACCAAGCGATTAATCGCCGTCTGAATATCATCGGTATGCGCTTCAATCTCTTGGGTTGAGTCGGTCACGCTGTCAGCCAAGCGGCGTATCTCACTGGCGACAACCGAAAAGCGGCGGCCCGATTCCCCTGCGCTTGAAGCTTCCAAGGCGGCATTAAAAGCGATCAGCTTGGTCTGAGCGGCCAGGGTGTTGATCAGCTCCATAACCTTGTTGATCTGTTTGGATTTCGCCCCCAGTGTCATGATCTCTGTCAGGCTCTGTTCGCTGTCGCTACGGATATCCTGCATTTTTGACTGTAGCAGCTGCATGGCCGAACTGCCTTTCCGGCTGCGCTCCAGCGTCTGATTGGCAACGTCGACCACCGACTGAGAGTGATCGGCAATTTGGGTTGATGAGGTAGAGAGTTCTTCCATGGTGGAAGTTATTTCCGCTACCGAAGAGGCCATTTCCTCGACCGCTGCGGCCATGGTTTGGCTTGCTTCATGATCGATATCGCTACCGTGCACACCGGAAAGCCCGGCGGTTTTCGCCAGCCGGTCAGCGACTTGCGTTAGTGCCTGAGCGTTTTTGGCCACTGCCGCAATAGCGCGGGAGAGGCGCTCAAGGAGCTCGTTGGTTTGGTTGGCTAAGTCGCCAAGTTCGGCTTTGTCATCGGTGCTGACCCGCCGCGAAAGATCCAGGCTGTAGGTGATGTCTTTCAACTGGCGCTGGAAATCAATCAGCGGGCGGATGAGGCTGCCAGTCAGCGGGTAGAGTACCAGCAGCCCAACGAGCAGAATGAGCAGCCCTATACCGCTGGACTCCAGGAAGCGCTCGTGGGTGGACGCCAGGTACGCCTTTTTATCGACTTCCACCATTAGGTAGCGCTGCAGCTCGGGGAGCCAGATCGTGCTGACCAACACTTCTTGACCGTCACGGGTCGCTTCATGCACCTGTAGCTGCTCGTTTTGCAGCAAACGCTGCGACGCTTGCTCTGGTAAGGCCTCGGTGGCTGTTGCGACAGTAGGAGCTGATTCATCACTACGATTGGCTTCGCCGCTGCGAACAAGCAGCTCACCCTCGGCGCTGAGCAGCGAAGCGTGTCCGCTACCGCCTAAGCGAAAGTCATCAATCAAACTGGCCATTTGGGAGAGATCAAGCCCCGCACCGGCCACGACCAGCGGTCGACCGTTGGCGGCATTTACCGTGCTGCGATAATTGACGTACACAAAGGCATCGTCGGGTGAGAAGGTGTCGCTATCTAAATTTAGCTCGTAAGCGTTGTCGCTGTCAGTAAAGTGGTAGTACCAGTCATCTTCGCTGCCGGGGGGCTGGATAATGCGCTGCAGAAATTCACCGTTGCGCAGCTGGAAATAGTAGCCCCGACCCTGGTGTTGAGCGGCGATAAACAGCAGCTCGGTGTCTAACTGCTCCATAAGACGCGCTAGATACGCCGCAATGTCGTTTTGTCGCTCTTCCGGTAGGCCTTCGCGAACCCACTGCTCAATAAAGTAGCTATTGGCCAAGCTTTCGGAAATGGCAAGATCCTGGCTAAGGCTGAGGTTTATATGCGCTGCCAGCCCTTTGACCTGTGCCGGTAGCTCTTGATTAAGCAGGTTATCCAGCCGCGCTTGGCTGTGTGAACGCGCTTGAAGATAGAGCGCCAAAAGCATCGCGAATGCTAAGACTGTCCCAAAAGAGAGAAATAGACGAAGCCGTAAAGGTAGGGATTTCCAGCGCGCCATCATGTTCGCCGTTGCTCCAAAGTAGACGGTGGCCCTAACGACGCTGCTCAATAGCGCTCAGGGTTAGAAGTAGAGTGATACTTACCACTCTACTTAGGGTAGTGGCAACGATTTCAGCTTTTTTTGTGAGGACTGGCTAGCCTGTAATAAGTGTATTTTGGTACTTGCGCTTACACGATCGCGTGGGGCACAAAGCAGGAGGAGTCTTTGGTGATGCGACCAACGTCTTCACGAATGCCCATGCCGCAGGCGCGGTCGCCCACTACCCAACTGCCAATTAAGGCGTGGTTATTACCAAAGCGCGGCATCGGGTGGTAAGCCTGCCGAATCCATGGGCTGTCGGTATAGGGGCCGTCCACGGCCTCCCGCTGGCCAGTTGGAGTGATTAGCTCCACATTGCTGCCTTCCCGGGAGAAGAACGGTTTACGCACCCAGCCCGCAGGCAGTGGTGGGCTATTGGCATCCTCAAAAAACGCCGGTAGTAGATTGGGGTGGCCTTTAAAGTGTTCCCATAAAAGGGGCAGAATCCCCTTGTTGGAGAGAATGGCTTTCCAGGGCGGCTCAAACCAGTGGGTGTTTAGCTGTGGGATATATTCGCCAAACGCATCGTCGGCCATCTCTTCCCAGGGGTAGAGTTTGAACAGGGCGTGGATAGGCTGGTCATCAAGGTCAACAAAGTGCTCTGCCCCGGTTTGTAGGCCAATATCCTCGGTGTAGATAAAAGGCGCCTTGAGCCCCGCCTGCACCGCCACATCCTGCAGGTAGTGCACGGTGGCGCGCTCTTCAGCATTATCTTTGATGCAGGAGAAATAGAGTGTACGCGCTTCAATGCGATCGCCAAGGTGCGCCATGGCATTGATCAGGCGCTCTTGAATAGAGTTGTACTGATCCGCATGGCGCGGCAGGATGCCTTGCTGGATGGCTTGCTCAAGCCACACCCACTGAAAAAAGCCCGCTTCGTAGAGCGAGGTAGGGGTGTCGTAGTTGAGCTCCAGCAGTTTCGCCGGGCCATCGCCTGAATAGGCAAAATCCATTCGTCCGTAGAGGTGCGGTTGGCCCGACTTCCAGGAATTATGGATGCTGTCCCACATGTGTTCAGGCAACGCCAGACGCTGCATAAGCGCATTGGAGTGGCAAACCTTGTCCACCAGCTCCATGCACATCTCATGCACTTCCTCGGTAGGCGCTTCGATATCTCGCTCTACCTGCTCTAGGCTGAACTGGTAGTAGGCATCCTCTTTCCAGTAAGGCTCCCCGTCGATGGTATGAAAATGAAAGCCCAGCTCGTGGGCCAGGGCTTTCCACTCTTTCCTTTCAGGGATATCGATTCGCAGCATAGTAATGTTTGCCTGGGGGTTATGAGCCCCAGCCGCCGCGGGCAGAAGAGCGTGAGCCAAAGCCTCGGCGCTGAGACGCGGCTTGGCGGTTCTGAGCCACTGAGCTACGCATGGCATCGTTACGCTGAGTGACGCGCTGAGTCGCCTGGCTAGAGGCCGTGTTCCAGTTGCCCTGGTTCTGGCGATTGCGGTACACCGGCTCCTGATACACCCGCTCGAAGGAGCGTCCACGATTGGTGTTGGACATCATGCTGCCGACCATATAACCCATCATGGCAGGCATGAACCAGCTGCCGCCGGTGCTACCCGTAGCCGCTTGAGACTGCTCTTCGGTCGGCGCGGTACAAGCGCCTTCACCATTCTCCGCTTCGCACTCCTCCAGGGTGCTATAGCGCGGCACCTCTTTTAATGAGGCTTCGTAAGCATCTTCGCAGGCGCTACGGGTATAGACATTCTCCGCAACGCAATCTTCAACGCTTTGAAAGCTGCGCGGCTGGTCGAATTCTATATCGGTGATTTGCTCTTCCTGGGGCGGTTGACCACAGGCGGTAAGACCAAAGGCGCTGGCGCCCATCATCGCCAGTGACAAGCGCCCGCTGCGCTTGCGGCGCGGCAAATGAGGGGTACTATCGTGTTTTGACATGCAGGCTCTCCTTTACCACGTCGTCGTTACCAAGTCATCGAAGCGGCGTTGAGTAAGCCGACTGCCACGGCCACGCTGGCCATCAAAATGCCGTAGGCCTGGTGGCCTTCGGTAATGTGCTGGGACAGGCTTTCACCCTGCTTGCGCAGAAACAACTTAACGCCAAAGAAGGTGGCCAGTTGAACGATAAAGGCGACAATGCCCCAGAGCACAAAATCGATGAAGCTAATGGAGTTTGCCATCGCACTGTACAGCGGAATGGTGAAGCCTAAAATGGAGCCGCCATAGGCAGAAGCAGCGGCCGCATTACCTTCGCGAATCAGCGTCCACTCGTGGTGCGGGGTAATCCGGCTGTAGCAGTACATAAAGGCGGCGAGCAGGATAATCGCCGTGACTAGATAGGCGATAAATGATGGCAGGCCGTAGAGGTAATTCACCATGGTGGTTGCTTCCTTTTCAGTAGCTTAAAAATAGACTTGCGGGTCAAACAGCGTCGATATCGACGGAGGCCACATCTACCCCCACGTTGTGCACCGCCATAAAGCTGCCTTCGCCATCGCTTTCTGCGCTCAGCAGTAAGTACTCCATACGCTCAGCGCCTTCGATGGTACGCTCATAGAGCATGGCATGGTGGGTCACATGGCGCGCCGACACGCTCTCGGTGGTCATTACCTGCTCTTCGAAAACCACCGGCGGCGACCACAGGCTGTCACCATTCCCCCACACTCGCTGATAGGTGCAACTGCGCGCCTCCTCAGTGGTTGAGGTGAGCGCGATGGTTTGGGCGCCGATGCTGTCGGGCTGTTTATCTTCACCGTTTATCAAATGATCAAATTCGACATCCGAGAGATGGGCAACACGGTAAAAGTCGAACAGCTTATATTCAAGCACCTGACCGTTCTCAATATTGGCCTGCAGCCAGGTGTCGTTATCCAGATAGAAGCGCACCAGGTACGCTCCTTGGCCAAGATCGACGTGCCCCACGGCAGCTATATGATGGTAGGCATCGTCGTTCCAGCGAAACAGTGCATCGGGGTGGGCGCGCAGGCCGATCAGCTTAATATTGACGCGCCCATCCAGGCGTAGGCCCTCAAGGTCTTCCTGGCTGATACTCATAGGCAGGCCAGCGGCCACCGGGCGGCCTTCGTTAGGCTCGGGTGGCTTCTCCGTAGTAGCGCGAAAAAGTGCCTTGAGGGTGTTAAACATGGCCTGGCTCCCTAATAAATTTAAACGCTGATTTGCTCTTAACGCTTATTCCTGTGCGGCGTTTTTCTTCGCTTTCAGGCGCGCTAACACGTCGTCTGCTTTGCGATTCTGGCCACCCACCCCGGCTGCTTTCAGGCGTGCTTCAAGCGAGCTGCCGCTCTCTTCTGCGGCCATGTCGTCAGCGGCTTGCATTTGCGCTGAATTAAGCTGCTGGCGCTCTTTGATGCGCTCCAGTGACTCCATGGCGCTGCTCATGGCGCTGTTCTGGCCTGAGTGGCGAGCCGCGACGGCAGATTGGGCTTTTTGTGCTGACTCAGTCGCCTTAACGACGCTCACCTGCTGCTTGAGTTGGCGAAGCTGATTGTCGGTGCCGCGAATCGCGCCGCGTAGTTTTTCGATGCTGGCGTCGTACTCGCTGACAATAGCGCGCTCCGCTTCCAGGTCATCCTGCAGCGCCACCATGCGTTCAGCCACTTCCACGGCTAGCGCTTCTTCACCTTTATCCAGCGCGGCCTCAGCGCTTTTTTCCAGTTCGGCGATTTTGCTTTCCAGGGCGTCAGCTTTATTGCTGTTTAGCTGGCGCTGGCCCATCAGGCGGGTGAGTTCGGTTTTAGATTGGCTCAGGTGATTTTCCGAGTCGCGGATTTCCTGGTCTAAAATGCGCAGTGCTTGGGAATCCACCACGGCTTGACCGGTTTCATTCGCTTTGCCACGCAGGGCAGTCATAATTTTGCTTAACATATAAGTGTCTCTTCTTTAAGAATATCTTTAAATAAAGCGCCACTGTTTCAGTGTGCATGTCAGTGGCGATGACCGATTAACTCTGTTTTCGATAACCCCTGTTAGGCTTAGGCAAAGTGCGTTTGAATCAGTTCGGCGACGTCCATGGCCGCGCTGGCCGTGGCGTGTAGCTCGGCACAAATCGATTCAAGCTTTGAGTCGCCAAACAGCTGTCCGTAAGCCACATAAAAGTCGTGACCGTCGATTTCGACAATGCCCACGGAAGCCAGCGGTAACGAAATGCCCTGGCGCAACAGCACTTCGTTGAGTTCAGCGGTATTGTTGACGCTATCAACGGCCACAATGGGCGCCATGGCGACCCACTCATTTTCGCTGCGCGAGAGGGTAATCGGCAAGTTGCCGTAGTCGTTAAGCTCCCAGATCAGGGTCTGATTCGTCTCATCCAGGCTGATCGTGCCCTCGGGCCACTCAAGGGGGGCCTCTGTAGCGTTGTTGGATGCCGGCTGGCGGACTAATTTATATAGCTCGCTGGCGGTGATGCCGTTGGTAACGGTAGGCGTAGTCAAGGCGATCTGCTCCATCGTTCGTTAAGTGACCTTACCTTAACATTTAGTAGAGCAAATGGTTCCTTTTCGCAAAAAAACGCCCCGCCTCTTTCCCTTATCGTGTCAGGTGAAAGAGTTGGGGCAAATATTTAGGGGTGGGTAACGCTTAGGAATGGCGACTAAGGCGTTTGGTAGGTGTCGTTGAACCGTTTGCGCAGTTCATTTTTCTGTACTTTGCCCATCGTATTGCGCGGCAGTTCATCGACAAAGAAGACCCGCTTGGGCTGCTTATACTTAGCGAGCCGTCCATCTAAATGGGTGATTACTTTCTCCTCTTCAAGCTGGTTTTCTCCAAGATCAGCGCCTTGCTGGCGAACCACCACTGCGGTAACGCCCTCGCCAAAGTCAGGGTGCGGTAGACCGATCACTGCGGATTCGGCGACTTGATCAAGCTCGTCGATCACCTGCTCCACCTCTTTGGGGTAAACGTTGTAGCCGCCGGAAATCACCAGATCCTTGTCACGGCCAACAATATGCACATAGCCCTGCTCGTCGACCATGGCGAGATCGCCGGTAATAAAAAAGCCGTCGTCTAACAGCTCTTCGCGGGTCTTTTCGGGCATTCGCCAGTAGCCGATAAAGACATTCGGGCCGCGAATCTGCAGCATGCCAATCTCACCAAACGGCACCTCCGCGCCAGTTTCTCGGTTGGTAATGCGCATCTCCACACCGGGTAGTGGCATGCCCACAGTGCCTGCTCGGCGGGCACCGTCATAGGGGTTGGAGAGGTTCATATTGGTTTCAGTCATGCCGTAGCGCTCAAGAATCGCATGCCCCGTTTTGGCTTCAAATGCCTCGTGGGTCTCGGCGGTGAGCGGAGCGGAGCCGGAAACGAACAGCCGCATGTTGGCGGTAGCTTCTGGGGTCAGTCGTTCGTCCTGAACCAAGCGCGTATAGAAGGTAGGAACGCCCATCATCACAGTGCCACGGGGCAACTCTTCAAAAATGACATCGGCATCGAACTTAGGCAGGAAGAGCATGCTGGCGCCCGCCATCAAAGTGACGTTGCAGGCGACGAATAAGCCGTGGGTGTGGAAGATCGGCAGCGCATGAATCAGCCGGTCATCAGCGCTGAAGTGCCACGCTTTGGCCAGGGTCTTGGCGTTAGAGGCGAGGTTTTTGTGCGTTAGCATGGCGCCTTTGGAGCGCCCAGTGGTGCCTGAGGTATAGAGAATCGCGGCCAGGTCGCGTTCGCCAAGTGCCACGATGTCTTCTCTTGGTACTGCCGCTTGGGCGGTTTCCATCAGGCTACCATCGGCGGCGCCGCCCAGGGTGACCACCGCCGGACAGCCGGTTTCAGCAGCAAGCGACAGTGCTTGCTCTTCTATCTTGGGGCGACAAACGAACAGCGCGGGCTCGGCGTCATTTAAAAAGTAGCGAATCTCATCGCCGGTATAGCCCGTATTGAGGGGCAAATAGACGCCGCCGATGCGCAGGCAGGCCAGGTAAAGCAGTATCGCCTCAGGACTTTTATCCACCTGCACGGCAACGCGGTCGCCTTGCTTAACGCCTAGCTCGGTTAGTGCGCCGGCAAGCTGCGCACTGATGGTCAGCGCATCGGCGTAGCGATAGCGGCGGCCATCGCGGGTAGTAATAAAATCGGCCTCTGCGCGCTCGCGCATTTTGGCAGCAAAGGTTTCAAATAGGTTGTGGCTCATTTGGTGGTCTCTCCTTTGGCCAGCTTGCGAGCGCGTTTGGCGAGGTCGCGCACCTCATTCGAGCAAGCAACGGTCGCCTTGGCGGTATAGTTTTCGTGATTGCGCTCGATATCGTCCAGCACATACAGATAGTTAACCATCAGTCCTGCGGCTTGTTTAAAGCCCTTCTCGGAGATATCGCCCAACCAATTAATACGGTGGAGTTCAGCGCCGTTGCCGAGGTGAAAGCGGGCCACCGGGTTGAGCGGCAGGCCGTGGCGGTTCTTCTCTTCGACCAAGTAACGGGCGGCCAGTGGGCGAATCGCGGCTTTAAGCTGCTCTTCAAACGCTTTGTCCTGATGCCATCCTGGGGTTTCAAGCCCTTTGAGTGATTTACGCAGCGACGAGGGAAGCTGCTCATCCTCACGCTGCTCCTGCAGCCACTGGGCGAAGCCAGGCACCGGCGAGAGGGTGACGAAGTATTTAAGCTGCGGCAGCTCCTGGGAGAGCTCTTGCACCACCTGCTTGATCAAAAAATTACCGAAGGAGATGCCGCGCAGGCCGGTCTGGCAGTTGCTGATACCAAAGAATGCCGCAGTATCGGCATCCTCGGGCTCATCGATGGCTTTTTTAGTATGACGACTCTCTCCAGAACCCTCTCCAGAACCCTCTCCAGAACTTTCCCCCGACAAGATGGGCTGTATACGGCTTGGCAAGCCCTTGTGGAGGGCCACTTCCACAAAGATCAGCGGCTCGTCGCCAATGGCGGGGTGGAAGAAGGCGAAACAGCGGCGATCGCGGGCATCCAGGCGCCGGCGCAGATCATCCCAATCCTGTATTTCGTGTACCGCTTCGTAGCGGATGATCTTCTCTAGAATCGAAGCGGGAGTGTTCCAGTCAATGCGCTTGAGCATCAAAAAACCGCGGTTGAACCAGGAGCCGAACAGATGGGCGAAATCGTCGTCGATGGGCGCTAATTCCGGCTGTTCGCGTAGTAGCCCCAGCAGGTCTTCACGCATTTTAACCAGCTCATAGGTGCCGTCGCTGGCCAGGTTTAAACGCCGAAAAAGCTCTTGGCGCCGGGGCTCGCAGGCTTCAAACAGGCGCTGTAGCGATTGGTTGTCGCGCACCTCTTGATACGCCAGATAGGCCGCGTCAATGGGGCCGGGCTCGGCCGCAAAGTCAGCCGTTAGACGGGCAAAAAAGCTGCTTTTTTCAGCTGCCGAAAGGCGCTGATAAATCGCCAAGGCGCGGCTTGCCAGCGCGATGCTGGAGGCTTCGCCATCGCTTTCCAACAGCTTGTGGCAGGCGTTAACCAACTGCCCATGGTCGGGCGTTAAAGTCTCGGGATGGCGCCGCCGCAACAGCGCATCACGCTGGGTGATGTTGTTGAACAGCTCCTGCAAAAACAGCATGTTCATGGTCGAACTCCTTAACCCATGATCAAGTTAGGTAGCCAAAGCGCGATGCCTGGGAAGAGACACAGCAGCAAGATACCCAGCACCATACATAGCGCGTAGGGCAAGCTTCCCATCAGAATGTCGCGCAGCGAAATATCCGGTGCGATACCTTTAATAATGAACAAATTGAGACCCACTGGCGGTGTGATCAGACCGATCTCCAGGTTGATGGTCAAAATCACCGCAAACCAGTAGGGGTCGAAATTAGCCGCCAGGATGATAGGTAACAGAATGGGCGCGGTCATCACGATCACGGCCACGGGGGGTAGGAAGAAACCGGCCACCAGCAGGAAGAGGTTAATCACCCCCATCAGCGCCCAGCGGTTGATCTCCAGATCAGCAATCGCGGCGGCGACGGTTTGGGTGATAAACATCGAGGAGAGCGCATAGGCGAACACTTCGGCGGTGGCGATCACCAGCATGATCATCACGCTTTCGCGCAGCGAGTCGCGCATAATCAGTTTTATTGGGCCCAACTGCCACATGCGGTAGATCAAAATAGCCAGCGCCAAACACAGAAATGCACCCACTCCCGCCGCCTCTGACGGTGTTGCCACCCCGCCGTACAAGGCAAACAGGATACCCGCGACCACGCCCAGGAAAGGCAGAACACGCACTAGCGCTTTCAGGTTGGTATCAACATTCTGCTTAACGTTCTGCTTTAGCCGTTCGACGGACTCCGCCATCGGGTTGTTATAGCCACCGGCCATCTTACAGGCGATCATCGTCCAGATCATAAACAGGCCTGCAAGCATAAAGCCTGGCACCACCCCGGCAATAAACAGTCGACCAATAGAGGTTTCGGTGGAGATGCCGTAGATAATCATGGTGACCGACGGCGGAATCAGGATGCCCAGGGTGCCACCCGCGGCAATACAGCCCGCCGCCACGCCATCCGGGTAGCCGCGCATGCGCATTTCGGGAATGCCCATTTTACCAATTGCCGCACAGGTGGCTGGTGACGATCCCGAGAGCGCAGCAAAGATAGAGCAGGCGCCGATATTGGAAACCGCCAAGCCGCCGGGCAGCTTGCCCATCCATAGATCCAGCGAGCGATACAGATCGCGCCCGGTGGGGGAGGAGGCCACCGCGGCGCCCATCAGAATAAACATCGGAATGGCGACAAAACCAAACTCGGCGATGCGGTCAAAAAAGGTTTCCCCGAAGTAGGTGAGCTCAGCAAGACCACGGTCGTAGATCAGCGCCAGCAGTGATACACCGCCCAGGGCGAAAGCGATAGGGGTGCCAATGGCCATCAGCGCAATCAGCGCGATGGCGACAATAATGCCTAAGGTAATGGGATCCATGCTTAGCTCTCCCCACGCAGAATTTCAGCTACATATTGCAGCGACAGCAGGGTGGCGCCGACGGCCATGGGCAGCAGGGCGGGCCACAGCGGTGGATTCCAGACGGAACCCGTCGTCCACTCACCGTGAAGTGCCTCAAAAACATAGACCCAGCTGGCATACGCTAGGGCGGCACAGAAACCTAATCCAAACAGCGAAGCGATCAAACGCATGATGGTGCGGGTAATACCACCCAGCGCATCGGGCACAATAGTGATAGCCACGTGCCCGCCGGTCATCAGTACATAAGGGCTACCCATCAACATCGCTGCCGTTACTGAAAAGATGGTGAATTCGGTCTGCCAACTGGTGCTCATTCCAAGCAAGTAACGAATAAATACCATCTGGCAAATCACTAATACGCCAGCGATAAACATGGCGCAGGCTAAATAGGCGGAAAGCCGCGAAAGCTTATCCATGACGCGAATGTAGCCGCCGATGATGCCCCCACGCGCCAGGGCATTGTGAGTCGTTGCAGGTGCCATATTTCCCTCGTCAAGCTGGTTATTTCGCCAAGCTAAGCAAGCATCAGTTGAAAACGGCCACCCCGAAGGGCAGCCGAGCCGTTAGGCGTTTATGGGTTGCTTACTCGACGGCCAGCGCTGCATCGATAATGGCCTGGCCATTGGGAACATTGTCGGCAAAGTTTTTGTAGGAGGTTTCCTTGGCGATATCGAGCCAGGCGTTGTAGTCGTCTTCGCTCATGCTGACCACCTCAACGCCGTTCTCCTCGTAAAGATCGACCATTTCCTGATCAATGGCGGCGGCCTCTTCAGCAAAGAAGGCTTCTGCGGCTTCACCGGCTTCTATCAGCGCTGCTTGCTGTTCCTCGTTAAGCTCTTGCCATACCTGCTCAGAAATAAGAATGGGTTCGTACATGTACCAGAGCGCGAAGTCACCCGGCTCGGTCAAGCATTCAACCTGTTCATAAAGCCGGAAAGAGATAAACGACATCGACGAGGTATTGGCGGCATCCAGCACACCTGTTTGCATGGCGGTATACACCTCGGAAGAGGGCATGGAGGCAATGGAGGCGCCAGCGGCCTCAAGCATTTGTTCAAATGCAGGTCCGGCAGCACGGAAATTTTGGCCCTCGACGGTATCCGGGGAGGTAACGCACTGTTCGCTAGATGCAAAGCCACCGGATAACCAGGCATCTGCAAGTACTCGAGCGCCGCCTTCGCGAATGACTTCTTTAATCATGTCCATATATTCAGAGTCATTCAGGCGTTGAGCATGGGCCTGATTACGCACTAAGCCCGGCATCAGCGTAGCCGAAAACTCTGGATGCCGACCACTAGCGTAGTCCAGCGGTAGAGAGGTGATATCGAGGCGACCACGAGCGATAGCGCCCCACTGTTCACGCGCTTTGAACAGCGATTGGCCCGGATAAACTTCTATGGTCAGCCCTACATCCGCATCGGCTACTTTGCGGGCCATCATTTGCACCATTTCGTCGCGAACATCTCCCTGCCCCCCGGGGAATTGATGCGACGCGCGTAGCACGGTATCGGCAGAGGCGTGGGAAGCGGCAATGGCGAGGCCGAGGGCGGCAGCAGTTGAGATCAAATAGCGTTGCATGAGGCGTCTCCAACAGTTGTTGTTGTGTATTTGGATGGGCTGTATGTATCTATCAGTCGAGCTGATATATATATCAATAGGCGCTATGTATGCTAATGTCAACTGTATGACAGCATTAAAACGGCTAAGACGAGCCGCGATCCAAGGAGGTAAAAGATGACCGGCACCAAGCGATCCAATGCTCAGAGATTAAGAGATTCTCTTGAGGATGACATCATCAATGGCCGCCGTTTACCGGGAGAGCGCCTGGATCCAGAGGCCTTGGGGCGCGAGTTTCAGGTTTCGCGAACGCCTGTGCGCGAAGCCTTTCAACAGTTGGTCGCCAGCGGCTTGGTCACCGTTTCCCCGAAGAAGGGCACCTTCGTTGCGAAAGTGGGGATTGATCAACTGATCGAGATGTTCGAGGTGATGGCGGAGCTTGAAGGCATGTGCGGCCGCTTGGCGGCGCGCCGGATTACCGAATCAGAGCTGGCCGCGTTACGCGAAGCGCATCAGCGCTGCGAAGCAGCGGCCCTGGCCGGCGACAGCGACGAGTATTACTACGAAAACGAAGGCTTTCACGACTGTATCTACACCGCTAGCCACAACACTTTTTTGGCCAGCGAAGCGCGCCAACTTAAACAACGTTTAAAGCCTTACCGGCGCTTGCAGCTCCAAGTGCGCCAGCGGGTCAATAATTCCCTCAGCGAGCACCAAACCATCGTCGAGGCTATTGAGCGGGGTGACTCTGTGGCGGCCCAGCAAGCACTGAGCGACCATGTATTGATTCAAGGCGAGCGCTTTAGCGATTTCGTTTCCAGTGTACGCAGGATGGAGTCACCGTTAGAGAGAACGGGCTGATTTGGGTTGCTAACCAGCCTCGGCAGTAGCTCTCCTGCTTGCGGAAGGGCTAGCCAACTTTTATCTGTGTGCCGTTAATCATTTGTCGGGTTTCACGAGGCTTGCTGCCAGCGATAGGTTAGAAATTCTCAACAATGGCAGGCTAGCGCTGCTGGCCGCTGAGAAAACGGTAATATCGAAGCTGAAACCAGCGCTTGCGTTGACTAGTGGCTTTGTGTCGTTGAACCAGCTTTGAGCATAGTCTCCGACCGTAGCGATGAAACTCGGGTCGGTCTTTCCTTCGGTCGAGGTTGGCGCCAAAAGCGACAGCGGCAAGACCGTGTCTGGGATATGTTGTTCGCCAACCAGATTGTAGCGGTAGGTGGTCTCAATCCGTACCAGTAACGGCTCCTGAATAGGTACTTGGGGTAGCGGCGCGAGCAGTTGATTGAAAAAAGGCTCAAGCCATTGGGTCACTGTGCGCGGAGTATCCCCGTCCAGGGTGTAGTTCGGAATACTGATCAGCGGTACCAGAGGGTTGGCGAATTTCGCTGGTGCCGTGGTGAATTCAAACGCTGGCGTGGTTTTTACACCAAGGTCTGGTGACAGATGCCGGTTACGCATAACCTGAATGGAAGCCCACCCGCTTTGCAATGCGAACAGATCGAGGTCGCTGAAGCCGACCTGACGTTCGGAGTTGGTGCGGGCGGTCTCGTAAGCAAGCCATTCGGGCAGGTCCTGGCTTGCCCCTTCGCGTCGCTTGTACTGCCACACCACGGCGCCTGTTTCGGGCGTGCTGCGGATTTCGTGTGGCTCGTAGCTCTGCGAGTTGATAAGTACTTGGGCCAGGGAGAGGAAATTGTCTTTGCTCTCCTGGCTGATCTCAAAACGCTGCGGAATGATCTCGACCTGGGCGTGGCCTTCGTCGGAAGGTGTCAGCAGTATCTCGAAGGTGTATTCAACGCGCGGTGCGGCCTTGGCGAACTGGGCGGTCAGTTTGCCCCTGGCCCACTCATCGTAGGCCGTGGCGACATTCGACGTCACGGCTTCGAAGGCTGCAATGGCGTCCTTGGCTAAAGTGACCGATGGATCCGAGGAAGACGTCTCACCGCTGATTGGTCGCAGGTAGGACTCCAGATCGCGCGCTACCGCTGGATAAATCGCTACAAACTGGGCCAGGGCATCGAAAAGTGCCTTATCCTTGCTTGCACTGACCAGGTCATCGCCGGAGATGCTGGCATCTTGGTTAAAGATGACATCGGCCATGACTGAATCCTGGGCCGCCTGCTGTAGCAGATACGTGAAGTCGTAGCGCCAGGATTTAAGTTCGGCTGGGCTCTGCGGTGTAGCCATACTTGGAATGCCGGTCTGCGCTTCAACCGTAGCGGGTTGTGGCAAGGCACGTAACGCTACCGGAATGGAGAAGCTATCCCCCTTGGCAGGTTTAATGGGTGTGGTGATCGGCCCGGTAAGCAGAGAGATCCAGCTCGACTGTTCATAGTTCTCGATCCCTTGTACACCACGGATGTCATACTCAATGTGGGTGAGCGTGTAATCGAGTTTCAACTCTACATAGCTCTCTGAGTCGGCCGACCGGGAGGTGGCAAGAAAGGCCAGAGTGCTGGTGTCTTCACCCTGGGTCAGCGGGATCTTGCCGGTGGTTAGGGAGAAGTTGTCGTTAGGTAGCTCTGTGCTGGCTCCTGTCAGTGTTGCACTGGGTTGGCCGAACAAGCGCGGTGGCACATCGGCGCGTCCCAGAGGAGGGGCGTATGAAGTACCCGTTACTGGTAGAACCGCCACTGCCGTCAGCGAGTTTGCGCTGCTGAGCCGGTTCAAAAGAGCCTGTTTTAGTTTCTCAATTGCAGCCGGTTGCAAGCTGTCGTCACCGCCAACAAGTACCGAGGTGGCGGTTGATGAAATGGCATGCGCGAGGGTTTTCTTATGCTCAAGCAGGCGCCACAGATATCCTGTTTTTTCGGGCTCGATGGGCAAGCCATCCTGCGTAGTTTCGGGGGCGTCGGTCAACCCGAGCAGTCGGTCCAGTTGATAGAGCGGGGTTGAAAAGGACGCTGCCAGTACATCATCGACCGCTGTTAACGCCTCTTCCAGCCAAACATTTGGATCTACGCTGGTGAAAGTAGTGAGCGTACCAGAATCGGAAGCCGAATAGGGCGTGCCTGTTTCGTAAGGGCGCAAGTCGACCTCGATGGTGACCAAGTTCGACGCGATAGGTAACGGTGCAAAATAGCTTGCCGTGTTACCAATCTTGTAGCCGATACCTGCCGGCGTTGCTGCATCAGGCTTAGCCATGCGCACCGCCCAGACGGTCGAGCCGCGGCTAGTGCTGGACGCACTTGGGTCAGGTGAACCGATACCGACTCGCATCTGCCAGTTCTCAGTCTGGAAGGTCTTTTCAAAACGCAGCGCGAACTCGGTCAGTGCCACTGGATAGGTTTGCGTCTCGTCCTTTGCCTGGAGGTTTGGCTGCGGCAGTTCGATGAGCCCATTGGCGGGAATGTTGGAGATCGCTCGCAATCCTCCACGCACGGCGCGCAGGTTAGGTGCCACCCATTCGGCCTGACGGGTAAAGCTGAGGCCGAGCTCAAGCTGATGGATGTCTGCCGTGGTGTCGAGCTCATTGAGGTCTATGCTGCGGGTAATCGTCGTTTTGTTGGGTGGCGTTGCCGTGTGGCCATCCGCCCGTGCGCTGAGATAGGTAATCGCCGTGCTCAGATAGGTTAGGATCTGTTCACGTTCGGCTGTCGTCAGCGGTTGGGTCTTCTCGGCCATCAGCGAGTTTTCGAAGGCCATGGTGACCACTGGGCCGTCCAGCCCCATCATCCCGAGCGATGTATAGTCCTGAATGAGTTGGAAGTAGACCCGCGTCAGTTGGGATAGATCACTACGCGCGGTGCGTTGCCATATCGGTAGTGTGTCACCAGCACGGACTATATGCAGGTCACTGGCGCGGCTGAGTTGGGTATCAGGCTCGTAGGGTGTCGGGTCGAACACCAGTTCGACGCTAAGCTGGGGCGCTCCAGCATCGCCGGAGTACATATAGGCCCGGGTAGTCGAGGGCCAGGCATCGATAGGAATCAGCGCATCGGAACAGGTTAGCATTGTCCCCAGGGTGCCATAAGGCGGGGTTGTTTCCTGCTCAACCGTGTTAAAGGGGTTGGGGATCCGATTGCCGAACAGGTCTAGCCAGTCTAGCGCCAGCGTTAGCGGCGTTCCGATACCAAGGTAAGGATTGCCAGAAGGATCAAGCAGGCTGGTATCGCCCGGTACGGCATTGGTCAATGCCTTACCGGTGAAGCCGAGGGTCTGGCTGTAGTGATAAGGCGTATCCTCTGCCAACACTTGTCGCTTTAGAATCCGCGAGCGTGGCGTAGAACTCGGTTCGGCCGGTGGATCCTTCGGACCGAAGGAGGCGCCCATCTGACTGGCATCGAAATAGGGCGTAGCGACGATCTGTGCACTGAGCAACTGATAAAGTTGCAGTAACGTGTCTTGGGTATAGGTTTTCAGGTCTGCTGTTGTCGGGTTTTCCGGGAGCTGCGGTATCGCACCGCGCTCGCGTTGTAGACTGAAGCCAGCATTACCGAGACCAAGGTTGGGTTTGGCCGCTAAGGCTAGAGGGTCGATGTTAACCACATCTCCAAAGAGCCCCGCCGTATTGCGCGCGCCGTAAATCAATGAGACCAATGAAGTGTTGAAATAGCGTGCTATGTCGGTGAGCGTCGAGCCTGGGGCACCACCAATCTGGTAAGTGAAAGGTGGAAGGCGGAAAATCGACAGGGGAGCCACCGAAACGCCTGGATTCCAAGCCATAATGTCGGCCTTGGACACGCCTTGGCCTGGAACGCAGCCAGCAGAGTAATAGTCGGCAAGCGTCTGTAGCGGGTCGGCAGTGGCCGCCTGTTGTGGTGTCAATTGGGCAATAAGACCGGAGACGGGGATATGGGCGCCAGCGGTAAGCGTCGCGCCGGGGTTGGCCTTGGCCAGACCCGCCAAGTCGAGCCCATAGGCTGCAGTAATTTCGGCGGGAGTCTGGCCGGAGACATCGCCGCTGGGGGCTGGTGCCGAAGTACCGGTTAGCTGCACCACCGAGGATTTTGGATCGATCGGCGCCGAGGTCACCAGGGCGTTCACTGCGTTGAAGACCCTTGTCGCCGATTGCAACGCAGCATCACGGCGTAAGGTGATCACCAGTGTCAGCGTCGCTGTACCGTCGTTATCGAATAAGCCCGTTGGCAGGCCAGAGCCGGTGACGAGGTTTTGATAGAACAGGAAACTACCACCTGAATTGACGGTACTTAGTTCCCACAGCAGCTTGATGAACTCCGCTGGGGCCATAGCGATCCCCGTCGGTGGTTCTTCGGCCAACAGGGCATTGGCCCGGAATGCTCCTGCCGGTGGATTGGTCTCGGTCGAAAGGTTCGACTGTACGATGTAGGACAGGAAGTCAGACGGCGCCTGGCTGGTTAGCCCCGGTACGCCGTTGTTGATGTCGGCATAGGTCAGGAACAAGCCACTGACAAGGTCTTCGCCGATGCTTGCCATGGAGGTCAGCAATCGCTCCAACAGTACCGACTCCCCTGGGTTGGGGCCAATAATCTCATAGGCATAAGGCGCGAAGTCCTGTGCTGGCGAGCCGCTATTCCCCGGCCCCGGCGGTACGATGTCATTGGCGTCAGGCCGCTGCGGTGCCTGATCAGCTGTTTGTGCTAATGCCTTGATGCGGAAGTCGATCCGTGTCGCGAAACTGTAGTCATCAATCGGTTGGAAGGCGGTCTTCTGCGTGGCCGGGTCTGTGGTGCCGACTTCCGGAATCAGCGGCGGCAGATAAGGCTGCATCTCGCTGAAGGACAAGCCCTGGGCTGCGAGCGCGGCCTGGTTTGCCTCAATGATCTGTTGTAGCGCTGGTGACAGTTCGAAAAGGATCGGGCTTGCCTGGGGCGCACTGGCTTGGTCGGCGACTTTGCTTTGTCCCGCCGGAGGCGCACAAACCGCTGCAAGCCCCGCGCTATCGGCGGTCTTCCATGGTACATAGGTCGCCATACCATAGCTGCGCGGTTCCAGTTCTGTCTCCGGTGTTATCATCAGCGCCTCGACGCGTGGCTTGTAGCCATTGGTGCGGGCGGTATCGACTACCTGGGTTAGCAAACCGGCTTGGGAAATGTTATCGAAACTTGCTGACGTGCTGCTGCCAATACTGATCCAATCGTAATCTGGCGTATCGGGGCGGCTAAGGGTGATCGTATAGTCGTCACTGCGGTTCGCCAGTGGTACCTGCTGGCCGGTCAACTGATAGAGGCTGTAAGCGGTTTGAGTATCCCAATAGGGTGCGCCGTAGAGAAAATCTTTTGGTAACGTGAGTTCTGGTGCCACCGGAAGCCGCATACCGTGCAACATATAGCGCGCAGCCATGCCGGCGGTTTGGCCGAGTGAGCCGGTGGCGACGATGGACGGCCAAAGGCTGTCCTCGGGGAGCACAGAGAGCCGCGGTACGGCGAAGGCTAGATCCGTGTCGGTTCGGAACAGATTCGCTTTGGCCATGGTACTGGCGGTCAAGAAGCTTTCCTTCGGCACATGGTAGCGTGCCAGGATCGTCGCGATGGTATCTTCATCCCTGGTCGTATAGGCAACATCGGGAACACAAGTCTGTACGGCTGCGGCGAGCAGTCCTGCTTGGGTGTAAAGCTGCGTCTCCTGAGCAAGCGCCTTGAGCGTTAGGCCCACACCTGCGGCGATAGCATTGAAGTCGTCGCCGGGCTGAGTGCTATAGACCTTATCGTTGAGCTCGACAGTGATTCTGGAGGCGATCAGGTTATTTTGGCTCCGGTTCTCAGTGATCAGGCTCGCCGGCTCAATGCCATAACGGTCAGCAATGGCTTGCAGCGTGTCACCCGACTGCACCATATAGTGGATACTCGCCAGCTTAAGTGTCAGCCCCGCCGTCAGTGGATAGGTCATATTGGACGCGATCAAGTCTGCGGCATTGAGTTGATCAGCCAGCAGGCCATTCGCCCAGTCCACAATCGTATTGATCGAAGTCTTGTCAGTCAGCGGATAGGGGTAATCATCGAAGACGTCGAGTGCCCGCTGAACCAGCTGCCTGGCCAGCAAGACAATGTAGTCGGTGAGTATCGTGGCTGCCATCGGCACTGAAGGGCTAGCGCTCTGGTCGAGTGTTTGTGTGCCATCGCCATCGGTCTCGCTATCAACATTGGCGGCTGTTTCGGCAAAAATCTGACGTACTAACATCTGATAGTCGGTGTCAGCGCTAACATAGGCACTTAGGTCGATCGTTACTTCGCCAGTGTCCTGGGTAGGATCCGGCACGCTGAGGCGCAAAAATGGCAACGCCGGGAACAGCGTAGCGCCAGCATTGAGTGCCGCTCGTCGCTCCTCGCTCAGATTGGCGTCGGGCAAGTTGATCTTCACGGTGAAGTTTTCTGCCAGAAAAGCCTCAATCTGTGCAGGGGTGAAGGGTTCAATGTCAGGATCCGACAGGGTTTGCAGGATACCCTCAACCGCCGCACGTGACAGGGTGCCGGTGGCCGTGCTCGGCAGTGGCAGTCCGGTCTCATGCGTTACGCTATGCAGGATCCATGGCAATAGTTGGGCACAGAGCTTACCAAAGGAGGTGTCGGCGCCATCTCCCGCTGGGGATGTACCCTCAGTGGGTTGCTCTGGTGCATCCATTGAGAACAGTACAACAAGGGCACCTTCTTGCTGAGCGTAGCCAGCATTTTCCGCACCGAGAACCGTCATCTGGGTCGCTAGGGTGATCTCCAGAGTGTCCGGGCGCGCGGTGAGGCTTTGCTTGCGCTTCAGACGCGCCAACCCTTGCGTGGCATCGAGGCGGAAAGCTCGGTGATAAATGCCGTAGTCGAATAGCGTGCGGGGCACAGGCAAACGACGCTGGCGCTGATAAGCGCCATCTGCAGTCACGCCAATAAACACTGCCTCGGGCAGTTGGCGTGATGGATCGTCCCATGGCGCCTGGCTATCACTGCCAATTGTCAGCTCTTCGCGAATCGTAGCCGCAAATGACAGGCTGATAGAGATAGAGAAGAGCCCGAGGTCGATTTTAACTTTGACCGAGACGTTAACCTCGGCGGCCAACATCAAGGGGATCTTACGGAAGCTTTCGTAGGTGATCTGGATATACACCTTCACCGTGATATCCAAATCAGCCTTGATAATTGCAAAGTTGATCGATCCATAGAGTCGGCCGATTAATCCGAAGGTGCCTGTCAGCTTGAAATAATAGTCACCCTGCACCTCGTTTGAGCTGCTGGAGCGGGTTAGTTGATAGGGTTGGGTTAGTTGATAGGGGTGCCAGGCCGCAAGCGTGCCCTCAATGATGCCGAAGATAGTGATTGAGAAACCGGCCTTCAGAATGCCGTACTCAACCGAGCGCCCGAGACCAATTTCTGCACCGAAGCCGAAGACGATGACCGGGTGGAAGGTACCTCTCGTCGTTACCGGTAGGTTCGGTGCGGTAGCGTTGGACAGCTTGCCGAAATAAAAGCCAGCAGAACCCAACACCGGAACACCATAGATGATTGCTTCAACTCTGAAAGATCGGCTGAAGTCCATATTCTTCGGGAAACCGAAGTCGATTAGGAAATCACCATTGGTGTAGATCTGGATGCCGATAACTGGCAGGGTGACCTTAAAGGCGCCAAAATCGAGGTTACGCAGAACCCCTGGCAGCGTGAACTCAATTTGATAAAGCCCGATATCGTCGGTGATACGTTTGTAGAGAACGTCGATCTCAAGACCATCTAAGACCTTGACCTTTTCCCCGTTGAGAGCAATGCGCAGGCCGTAAAGATTGGGATCGTTAAAGACGATCTGCATATCAACCGAATAGATGCTAGTGGCCGGAATCTTGAGCACACCGAAGTGGAGCGCCGCCAACCAGTTGGAAGAGGGATTGTAGTAGGGCTGTCCGCTCTTTTGCTGGCTTGGATCGAAAGGCATTCCAGGGCCGTCGGAGGGTGGAATATCCGCCAGTGCTTCAATCACGGCTTTGGTGGAATCGAAAGCCCCTGGATCATAGATAGCCACCCGCTGGCCGAGTGCCATCATATAAAGATGGAAGTAGCTGTTGCCGCGCCCGGGAACATCCGGCATGTTCTTGACGTCCTGTCCTTCGCTCTCTTTGTTAAACAGCGGTTCATTCTCAAGACCGGGGATCTGCGTCTTACCATCGATCACCAGTGTGGTCTTGCCGTCGACCTGGCGGAAGACGAGACCATGGACAGTAAGGAAGCCCAGGTTGATCGATGATGGTAGCTTATAATGAGCGCTAATCCGGTTCTTGACGCCACTCTTCAGATCAAAGCTGATCGATAGCCCATCGAGTGAGATCGTATTGAGCATATCCCAGGGGCTCGACAGGGTGAAATAGGGGTCGCCCAACATCTCCATCAGCGCTGTCACCAGACCGCCAACAGTCCAGCCGTTCATCGAAAAGGTGATGGTCTCTTCCGTGAAGGAATACTCGGCGCGAAAGCCCTTCCAAGCCATCCACAGTACTTGACTGTACTGTTCGGCCGCGACGGCGGCACGCATCGTCTGCGTCATTGGCATCACAAGGCTCTGGACATCATTTTTGGCTGGGCCGAAACGGTAGCCGATCTCGACTGTGGCTCCAATGGTGTCGAGAGTGATGGTGCCAATAATCTGGCCGGAAAACTGTGCTCCCGCCTGGCGGTTGCCGTCATATTGCAAGCCGATGTCTGCCAGCGTTGCCACCGGGAAGTCTGGGGTCAGTTGGAAGTTCCAGCTAAGTTTGCCAGAGATTTTGTAAGACGATTGCTGCTGCTTTTCGGCAAGTATGGGAAGCGCTGCACGATACTGGGCATTGGTCAGTGCCCCGACCGGGCGCACGTGGCTTGTCCAGCCAGCGCCCAGGTGGCGGCCCGCCACATGCCTGGCGGGACGAATAAGCGCAGTGCTAGCCTTGTTGTCTTTGGGCTTGGAAGAGACCACTGGGATTTCTGCATTCAGTGCAAATGCCTCGACGGTCAGATCACCGGGGATAAAATCTGGCAGTTGGTAGGCATCAAAAAATTGCCTCAGCAAATCGCTGATTGAGACCGGCTCCAAAAGAGCAGTGTCGAGACTCCAGACCGGCGGTTGTGCAGTACCGTCGTAGTCGACGCGCATAGCAGCAGAGAGCGGCCCAACCCGGACTTGGCCGTCGATAGCGCCGGTGTAGACAGTTGCTCCCTTTTGATTCTCCGTGCGGCTTGGTGTGCTGGCGCCGAGTTTAAAGGCCATGTTGCTGATTTCGATCAGCTTCTGCCCATCCGGTGTTTGGATAAAAGGCACGTCCAGCGAGGCATCGACGGTAAAGCCCAACTGGTAGGCTTTTTCACTGGTCTGTACGGCGATAATAATGTCGGAAAATTCTACTTCTACGCCTTGAGGCATACCGATGGCGCCACCGGTGACACCCATCAGGACGTCATTCATGGACGCCTTGCCATCGAAGTTGCCGTTAAAATTAAGATCCTGGTCGATCTGAATGCGGAATTCACCACCCGGCGAGCCATCCTTCTGGCGGAAAATGTCGGGAAATAACGTAAAGCTGGCGGAGAAATTGGCGAAGGTCTTACTGGGTTTGTCATTCGCCATCTGCATACGCCAGTTGAACGAGAATGCTTGGATCTCGAACTGCTCGCCGGATGTGGGATCAATAAACAGCGGAATCGGTTTGCCCTGCACCGAGCCAAGCTGGGCGGCGAGGCTTGTCACTCTCATTGTCGGGCTGGCTGGTCCGGCAATCTGAAAGCCCTGCATCTGTACGCTGGCAAGATACTCCTGCAGTACCGGCGGCACCGAGCGGAAATAGCTCTGGCCAGCCATCAGCGCGATAACTGCGCTCGGTGTAATCGGCTTGTCACTGTCGGCAGCCGCAATCGAGAAGGCGTAACTGTAACGGGCGCTGGTTCCTGACGGTGATTCGGCGGCTTTGGGAATCAGGCTACGCAGCAGCACCGGAATCTCTGTCCCCTCGTCGACGGACTGCAGCGTGACGACGGCTTCGACAAAATATTGCGGATTCTGGTTGTAGGTCTTTTCGGCAGCTTCCCCTTCTTCTGCCGGCAGCTCGCCTTCCACTGTTTTGACGACAAAGCCGATGCGGGGCAGTGACACATCAATGAAAAACAGCTTGAGGTCGCCTGCCGAAGGAATGCCAGCTGAGACATCCATTTCTGGAACGAAGGTGTTTTTAAGATCAGCCGAACTAAGCCTGATTGGTCCCGATAGCACTAGATCGGACGGGTTCGGCAGGCCCTGGATCAGGTCGAGGATAAGCTTGACCGTGCTGGGTACCACAAAGTTGCCATACAGGTTCTGGCCCGTGGCCATGGGTATAGATGCCCCATTGAAGTCTAAGGGCTGTTCCGCCGTGGTATAGAAAAACCGTTGTTCGATCTGCTCCAATACGCTGTAGGGGTAGCCACTCATAGCGGTGAAGAAATCCTTCAACTGCCATTCTTGTGGCGCGACATCGATACCGAGAATCGGTGTATCGCTGTCGTTATCCTTGCCTATGATATAAGTCTGACTGGTCGGCGCGTTAAGGAAGGTCAGGGAGACCTCCGGGATAGAGAAGCTCCCGCTGGTTACTTCGCTGACCGAGGCGCGGCTGTAGGTGATCTCCAACCCGTTGGTATCGTCGCTAAGTCGGAAGGCAGCTTTTATGTCAGCCGTAAAGTTCTCCGGTGGCACCAACCCGGCGTTGATCCAGAAGGTGTCGTTGAGAATCACTGGGCCGTCTGGCGCATTGGCGAAGGCGTCGCGCAGCTTTTGGATCGGAGTTGGGTCAGCCATGGGGGAGCTCCTAAATCGTCGCGATCAGCGCCATGTGGTCGGAGGTGGTGAAGATGCGGCCGTAGTTGTTCCACTGGCGAAACACATCCAATGCTGGCAGTGGAGCATCGTTTCCATTTCGATTGGTATTCGTGATTTGCGGCGGTGGTGCCTGATATTCTGGCGCTGCCATCTGCATCGGCCAGGTGTAGAAACCTTTGGGCGGATTGTACGGTGGTGCCGGAACCACATCATAGGGCTGGGGAACTGTACCGTTCATGATGCTGATTTCGGCCATTGGACCATTAGCAGCGGTGCCATAGCGAGCCAGGATATTGTCGAGACTGTAGTTCTTGACCGAGGACTGGGAGGACCCGGTTATACCGAAGCAGGGGTAGTAATCAGCGATTGTTCCCGCATAGCGATAGGTGGCTCTTCTCACCGGTTTGAGGTGTGTCGCCAGATAACCGGTATAGCCGTTAAATGTTGCCGGATTAAGAGAGCCAAACGGAACCGGAGTTGGCGAGGTGAGCGCCATGTCGTAGCCTAGATCAGTCAACGGCTCATAGGCGCCGGTTTGCACCAGCACAGCAGGATCCCTGGTCTGATCATAATCGGTCAGATTCAGGTTGAAGTCCCCCAGCACCGCTTTGACTTCGTTTATAGCGGGAGCGGAAGAAATTTCCTCAGTTCCAGCCATAGTCCTCATGAACTGAATGGCATCGTTCGTATTGGCTGGAGAATGCACGATGAAGAAGTTAAGCATGCGCACTACCGCGCCACTGCCATCTATCTCGCCAAAGGTCACTTGATAGGGTGTTCGCTGACTGTCGAAATCCATTTCGTGCCCTGCATAGGGAGCTCCAACCTTCATGTGAAAGACAGTGTTCGCAGCACAGATGTCTTCCTGAGTACCTGCGTTTGGCAATCCTGCGGGGACTTGCCGGTTGGGTAGCACACCAGCAAACATACCTGGGTAGGCTGCAGTGGCTGGAGCCGGCACTTGGTTTGGATCTGCGGCAGGGCCCTGAGCTCCGGGCCAGACCCTAGGGCCTGTGAAGACGAGATTACTGCTGTCGTAGAACACAGCGACGGAATCGAAGGCACCAGTCTGGAGGGGAGGTACCAACATCCAGTTCGGATTGCCACTGGCTTCGCGCAGGCCCTCCAGTAAATAGAGGCAACCTTCGCCACCGAGCCCAGTGTCGAGAAGGCCTGGTGTCAGGTTGTTTGCGTTGAACTCAGTCGACACTTCAATGACAACGAAGATGTCGGGAAAGATGCGGCTTCCATCGGGAAGTGTCAGCGACAGGTTGTCGATAATGTAGCCGAATATCCCCGTGGAAACTTCCCACTCGCTCAGCCCGAACGCCGGGTTTGCACTTAAGCTTAACTGGTTGATTTTGTGAATATCAAACTTGTCGATATTCCAGACCATTACCCGGGTCATGACGATGTCTCCTTGTCCTGCGGCTGATCAGGTGCGTGACCTATTTGCTTTGCTGGAGCCAACAATTTTTTCTGAGCCGCATCCTTGTCGATATAGGCGGCGTACCACCCCAAGGCACCGCTGCCTGTTGGGTCACCGAATAGGAAGAAGTTAATTGGGCTGGAGGGCAACTTCGCCAACCCGAGGAAGGAGAGTGCGATATTGTTGAGCCGCAATACGAAAGCCCGTTGGTCAGCGGTTATGGCCTCCTGACGCAGCAGTAAGCTATCGATGGAAAGCTTCATGACTCCCTGAATGGAGAGAAGCTTGGCACCGGGCGCTGCGCCCGGCAGTTGCAGACCGACGAAGACCGCAGGGGCCGCCGCACCTTTGCCCGAGCTCGGCGCCCAGGCCAGTAGCATCTTTGAGGAGAAACCGGCAGCGGAGACTAGAGCTCCCGGCGTACCCATGCTCACCGTATAGCTGATGCCGTACCAGGGGCCGGAGATTGCCTGAACTTTCGGCTCGATGCCCACGGGAAGGTAGCCAAAGTCGATTGGTCGCTTGTCTTCCGCACCGGCGATAAAGCCTGAGACGCTGAGGGCAAGATCCTTGAACAGGCTATGGTCGCGCGCCTTGCTAGCACCCGCATCCAACCCGAGCCGTTCGGTCTCAAAGGTAAAGGTCACCGCATTGGGCGCATCAAGCGGCGAGCTCATAGCGATTTCCAGGCCCGAGAAGGCGAGGCCGCTCGGTGGGTCGTTGACCTTGGCACCCTCAGGCAGGCCGAAGGAGAGGAGGTCGACGTGACGAGTGGTATCGTTGTCGGCCACTGAAAGCTGGGCGAACTCGAAAATACCGTTCATTATAAAGCGGCTGCGGATAGTGCCGCTTTTATCCGTCGATAAGGTATTGAATACCACCCGCTGTAGCGCCAGGCTTGGCAATGCGCTGTTGTTCAGCTCGAACACATTGGTGTTGTTTTGTTCGAACACATAGACGGGAGTTGCCCCTTGGCGCTGGTAGCTGCCACGTAGCACCACCGCCGTCGCAGGCAGTTTACCAATTGAGCCGTAACCTTTGGTAACCGGCGACATAAACAACTGATTCATGGTGATCTGAATACGGCTACGAAAGTCAGTCTGCGCGGCATTCTCGAACAGCGTCTGTAACTGCAGCACGGTGAAGCCAAAGTCACCTTGGGTAGCCAGCGCCTGGGGCATCTCCGGATTGCCACCCGCAGCAACATAAGCTTGGTACTGGGGCAGTTGATAATCGATCAGGCCGAACAGGCTGCTTGGCACCTGCATGGTCACCTGGGTGCCGTCGACGCTCACCCGGCTGGCAGTAGCGCCGAAGTGATGCGCTTCGAAGCGAGAAAAATCGATGCCTGCCGTTAGTCCCTTGATTTGGTCGGGAAAGCCTGATGGGTCTACCTTTGCCTTGAGGACGATAAAGCCTTGCCAGTTTGGATCCTGCACAATCCGGGCGAAGTTAGCGTAAAGCGTGTTGCCCCTTTCTTCTGCCTCTTTGATTCCTTCGTTTAGATAGGTTTGCAGATAGGACGAAAGCCCAGCCAGTGCAGTAGCGGCATCCCCCTGGCCAGTTAGCGAGAAGTCATCCACTCCGACCCACTGATTAGGATTTTTGACCCTTTCGGTCAATGCCCCATCGCAGTATTTTAGAATCAGAATATTGCTGTAGGCGGTGGTGTTGAGGCTATCGCCAACCGCTGCTGTCATGCCCCAGTCTGCGATGACCACCTCACGCTCAAAGATAGCGGTGGCATCGGCTGGAGAAGGTTCACCAAGGTGCTTTGGATTGACGATCACGGCCAGCAGTTGGTTGGTTTGGAAGAGATTCTGTAAATCGGCATCGGGCTCGATAAAGCCAAAATCCACTTCGCCGGTTGTCGGCTTCTTCGCGTTCGACTTGGCCAAAAATATCTTCTGGTAGAGCGCCTCGGCCCCTCCCGTTGAAGCTGTGGCGATCTCGGCGTAAAGCCCCTGGGGGGTAGTCGATTGATGTGTCACATCGTGGGTTTTAGGTATCGCGCTGTTTTCCTTCGCCGCTCTAAGCTCGGCCACGGCGCGGATACTGGACACTCCTAGTAGGGCTTTACGCTCCGCGCTGAGAATTTGGCTTTCGAAAGTACCGACCAAATCGTGAGGAAAACCGTCGTCGACCCTGGATAGTCCGGCATAAGGTACGAAGGGCAGCAGTAACTTTTTATTCGCTGGCTGAGCGATTGGTGACGGGGTCGGCAGCGGTGGAAGTACCGCAAGGTCGTTCGTTTTAGCACCTACGCCCGGAGCATATAGCGGGCTGCCTTGTGGCTGCGCTAGATAGGCTGCTGCACCTCTCGGACCATTGATAATAGCGCCATGGCTGGTGGTATAGTCTGTGGTGAGCCGCTGCTTGGGAACGGCCGCACCTGGATCGTCGAGACTGGCACTGGGGAAGGGGAAAACCGGCGCGTAAGCTGAGCAATTGGGTTGGAATTGTACCCGTTCGTAGGAGGCGTTAGCCTTGTAAGGGGCAATTTGAAACAGTTCCGAGCCGAACAGCCCAGGCAGCACCAGACCGGTACCGCCAGTACTGAAGGCGTAGTCGCCAGCTGGCGCGAAATAGACCTGCGCAAGTGGGCCATCAGCTCTATCCCGAGATTGAAATACCAGCGCCCCGCAGTTTCTCACGGGTAAGCCATCTTCTCCGTAGCCACCTTGTGCCACCAGCCCGACCGGATTACCGTGCTTATCACGAAAGTGACTGGCGATATCGGCACCGTCGGCAAAGCCAAACAGGCTACGGTAAAGGCCAATGCCGGGGGCAGAGAGTGCGCCATTATTTAGCTTATCCAGGGGGTCTAGCGCAGCTGTAAAGCTGAGTGTAGGCAGTCCATTGGTTACCTCAAATAATGGGTATATTTGCCGCTGTTCCGTGTCCTTGTCATCCGTGTAGAGATAGTGAAAGCCCGTCTCGAAATAGCTGATTGGGCTCAACTTGCTCGTGCGCGTCATTAACCCCTGAACGGTTAAGCAGCCAGCGAGATCCCCCTGAAACGGAATGACCAGGTCGCTTTCGGCCTCCGGTGCACCGATGCCGTCGTCTGTGTTGAAAGCAATCTGCTGTGCTCCGGATTGCCGGAATAGCAGCCCTTCGTCTCGCATCGTTAGCGTGACTTGGCGAGGGATCGATAGGGTAAGTTGGCCGAAATGTAAATTGTAATTGCTGGCTGTGGAAGTGGTGCTGAGGCCCTGGAAAAATGTGATTGTGGTCTCGTCTGGCGCTCCAAATGTCGGCATTGCCGTGTCGGGCATCCACAACACCGCTGATCCGGTAAAGCGTTGCGGATTACCGATGCCGAACTTGTCGTTCAGCCAGTCCTGAACAGCAGAGATAAAGGTCTCGGCTTCAGCGTTGTTTGTTAGCTTTGGCGAGGTGGGAGAAAACAGAAAATAACCCGCGTTGAAGGCTTGTGAAAAATTCAATGTCGCAGGCGGGTTGCTGTCACAGCGGTAGATAAAGCCTACCCACCCAGCTGTCGCTTTAGTCGGTTTCAGCGTATAGAGTGCGCTATTGAAGTCCTGGGTAAACAGTGGTTCATCAGTCATGCGGATCTCCTTCGCGCGCTTCGTCGGACACCATTTTTGGGGTAGCGACCTGAGGCCAGGCGATGTTAGCTACCGAGGCTGAGACCTGTGTTTCTGGGGTGGTGGCGGTCTTAAAGAAACATTGTAGGAACAGCATCCCGGGCCCTATCTCGGTTGGCACAGCCAGGGTGATCTTCGCACCCTTGCATATGTGCAGGTCGCCGACGCTGATCTCATCTGGGTAGACTTGCACTGGGGCTAATTGGGTTGCTGTCATGGCGGCAACCGCGTCCCCTAGAGAGCGGAATTCGAAATTGGCCGTATTAGCGGAAACTCCACGCACAGTGGTACTGGCGGTGAGAGTGGCGTCGAGCTGGGTAACATAGTGGCCGACTACCGGCAAACCGTTAGCTTGCCAAGAGGCGATATCACCCTTGAAGCAAAAAGTTTGCCCTGACTGTTTGGCACTGACGTCGGCTCCCAGTGAGGAGAAATGTGGCGCGGCTCTAAGCTCAAGCTTGATTTTTCCCGTAGCAGTGGCTCCATTGTTGGCGAGATTCAGAATGAGCACCTGCTCTGTATAACCGAGCAGATGCCTGCCTATTTCTCTGCCAGCCAGTGCTAACTTAACAACGACCTGGCCCATGCCAGGGGAGACTTTTGCCTCAATGGTGAGAGGCCCCGCGGTGGCTTGATGCGGGGGCAGGGCGTTGAAAAATTCAATCACCTCATCTGTGCTGAGTGCACGAGGACGTCCATTGAGCAGTTGTTCGGCTTGCGTCATGACTGCAGATCCGATCATAGGTCGATGATAAACCCAGCCCGTGCGCCAGAATGACGACGGTGCTACACAAAGACTACGCTCTGGCATTTGAACCAAAGCGTAGGCGTTGTGGTCAGGATTAATTCGCTGAGGAGAGTGGCCAAGTGGCGACAAGGGCGTTGAAAGGCACCTTGCTCGTGGCCGTCGTGATCGTTAGGTCGGCCGCCACCGATCCGTTCTGCATTGATGTCGGTATTGTCAGTGTAAAGGTGCCACCTTCTTCGATGGTGATAGAGCCTGCCTTAATTTCGAAAGGGGTTGTAATCTCTGGAGCAAACTGAGTCATGGTGCCCGACCATAGCGTCATTGATCCATAAATAATCGATACTGTTGCATTCTGGCGGGAATCGCCGCTCACAGTGGTGTCGATTGAAACTTCTGGGGTGATGGGATAGCTGAATTTAAGCGGCGCGCTTGCCATTAATTCAGCTGTAAGAGTATCGCTCATAATGTATTCTCCCTAGATAGGCTTAAATTCTTAAATTAAAGAGCATTAATATGCAGAGCGGCGTACTACTTTATTTGTAGTATACCTAAGTAAGTATTGGCTCATGGAGTTGCAAGTGTCAACGACAATTTGATTAAAAAGTATGAGTTTTTAATGTTCTTTTTGTAAATTGAAGTTATCTTTTTGATTGCACTTGTTTTTTGTGTGGTGAATAAAGCATGCTGGTAATCTATAGTTATTACAGCTATTGGCTTAATTTTTCTGTGTAGGTTTTGTATATAATGTTAAGTTATTGATTTTATGGCTTAGGCTTTTTAGGCTGATAAGTGGTTAGCGTGTTAGGTAATCGTCTGGTTAAAGCGTTGGGGTTATTGAATAGATCCCTTGGCTGCGCAGTAAAAACTTGACACAAACTTGCAGTAGGCAGTTCAATCGTCCAAAAACTGAAAAAGGTGAAGCGGAATGTCAGGTATTGGCGGACACTTAAACGATGGGTTGCAACTTCGACCCTCCAGAGATTCGGATAATCTTTTTCTTGAAGCGCTTTATCGAGATATCCGGCAAGACCTGCAACTGGCGCTGGCTGATCAAGATATGATTGAGGCGCTGCTTGAGATGCAGGTTAAGGCCCAAGCAATCGGTTATGGAACCGCCTACCCCAATGCCTTGTATTATATCATCGAGAAACAGGGTGAGCGGATCGGCCGTGTCACCGTGGATTTCGGTGCTAATGAAGTACATATTCTCGACCTCGCTCTGATCAAGGGGGCACGTAATAAAGGCTATGGTGCTGTCGTTCTTAAGGCAGTCCAGTCAGCAGGGGCTCAAGTTATGAGCCCCGTTTCCCTCTCCGTCGATCCATTTAATGTGTATGCCAAACAGCTTTACCAGCAGCTAGGCTTCCGCTTTGAAAGGCTAATGGGGGCGGTAGAGCGCTGGGTCTGGTATCCGCAAACGCCCTAGTCAACTATTAGTTAGTAAAAATATTAGTTAAAAACCAGTTGATACCAGGGCCGTGGGTCGCCACCCATTGGGGGTAACACACGGTTAATGTAAACGCCTTCCAGCGTTGCCCCGTCGCCTAAGCGCAAGACCCCGGTGGCGCTGGTAAAATCAACCTCGTCTTGTTGCCCCGATAGAAGAACACCAAAAGGCTCCCGCGCCTCGCCTACCCCCGGCACTTGGCAGTCGGGGCGGCTGGTGACTTGCTCGACCGTTAATCTCACCGAAAGCGTTGGGGTCGTCGTCTCAAAGATACACACTTCTCCTTGTAGCGGCTGAAAGTCTGCCGCCGTAATGGTGCCTAACATCATGACTCCTCAATAAGAGGCCGAACCCTCGCGCGTTCGGCCACCGCCACTTGCCCTATGGACGGGATGGATAGATACCCTGTAACGCAATACTGAAGCTCAGGGCGAGATAAGGGTTCATAACGTTAAACGGTTGGCTCCCTCCGGTAATGCCCGTTTGGCCATTGCCTAACTCAACCGTGCCAGAGGGGGTGCCACGGAAGTAATTACGTACAGAGTCACTTAGGCCCACTTTACCGCTGGCTAGATAATCCCCTGTGGCAGGCGTGGCTTGATTGGCGGCATCAGGTGTGGTCATTGCCCCTGCGGCATGGGTATGTTGAGGCATTTGATTGATAGTCAGTGTGCGGTTTTCCGCTCCAGCCTGCTCACCGATAGTGACATTTGGCATGCCCGCTCCCTGACCTTGCCCTCTGGGCATTCGCCCTCTCAGATCTGGCAGGTTAAAAACGGTTTGGCCATTGCCGCCATAAACGGTGCCGAGCAAAGAGAAGAGAGCCTGATACTGTGCAATAGATAGCTGGGCACCATTGCACAGAGCCCAGTCCACCGGTGCCCATGCAAAACCTAGCATTTTGATTTCCCCAACAAATGGATCCATAAAGCACTCCTTGTTAATGTTGTAATAAAAATGCCTTTAATAAGGCATCACTTTAATGCTTACGCTGGCTAACATTGTCCACTCGCTATAGGCCACTAACCGCTTTGCGTTAGTAGTGGTCAACCCTGCTGCGCGCTCTAGCACCATAGCCTCATTGAACCTAGCAGTAAAATCTTGCACACACTTAGGCCAACGACCATAATATTAATACTTATTTGGCAATTTTCTCAATAAACTTCAATGACTGTTTTTCGTTCAAGAAACCCAAAATTGTATAAGTGGTAAGTGGTAAGTGGTAAGTGGTAAGTGGTAAGTGGTAAGTGGTAAGTGGTAAGTGGTAAGTGGTAAGAAAATCTAAACAATAAAAATCAAATAAAGATTCAGGACACTTCACAAAGCAGCGGGGCCCTTTGATGTAGCGAAGAGCGCGATCACGTGTTTCTGAACGTGGAAAGATGGGCCTAATAGAGCGACCAGATCATCCAGCAGTGTTGAAATAGGGAAATCCAATGTATGCATCTTTCACCCTGTGAGCGTCTTTATATTAATCACAGACAGTGTCGCTTACTCTGTGACGGCTGTCATACTCAGCATTTCAGCTTAAATGCCGCAGAATCACAGTATCAGTTGGGTATCACTGAAATTACTAGAACGGTCACCCACAGCACAACGGATCACTTCAGTATCAGCTTCTCACAACCCCTTGTCAGCGACGTGCTCTCGAAAGATCCTGGAGAAAAGAACTGCACTAGGAGCATTAAAATGGACATTACAGCGCTTCGGGTTGCTATCTTTGACGGCGACAGCTCCAGCCTGTCACTTGCCTATTGCCGGGTCGATGCCGTATAAGAAAAGCCATATAAAAAATACATATAAACAAATGCTTACAGATAAAATATACACAAACATACAACCAAATCTCTACACAACTTAAAGAGTGTGCTCTTTATGAATACTCCCACCCGCCAAACGCCCCCAAGCCAATCGACTGGTCGTAACGAAGTCATCTTCGTCGACCCCCGAGTTGACGATTACCAAACACTGCTTAACGGCGTGGCCTACGATACCGAGGTCATACTCTTAAACTCTAACACCAGCGGCGTTGAACAAATCGCCCAGGCGTTAGCACAGCGCGGCGAATTTGACGCCATCCACCTGGTTTCCCACGGCAGTGAAGGGCGCCTAGCGCTTGGTAACAGCACGCTTGATAGCGAGACTCTGCCGGGTTATGCCAGCTTCCTGGAACAATGGGGCGAAGCATTGGGGCCAAACGGCGACATCCTTATTTACGGCTGTGATGTTGGCGCGGGCGAGCAGGGACTGCGGTATGTGGAGGCGCTAGCACGGGTAACTGGGGCGGATGTGGCCGCTTCCGATGACTTAACCGGTGCGAACAGCCTTGGCGGCAACTGGGTGTTAGAGCAGCAGTATGGTCAAGTGGAAACCAGCAGCTTAATAGGTATTGAGCAACAGAGCACTTGGCAGGGGCTGCTGGCGGCAGAATCTGTATTTAATTGGGATTCAGGCGACACCAGCCAAGTTGGAACTGGCAGCGACCGAGCAGTAAGAGAAACTGTTGATGGCGTTACCATGACGATCTCGGCGTCTGGCGTTGCCTACATGGAGTTTGATAACGTCGATGGGTTCAACCTAAACGGTCAAGTAGTAAGTTCCACGGAGTACGGTACTGTCAATGATATCGTTTATACGTTCACTTTCGATCAAGCCATCAATATGGGGGAGATTGAGCTTGTAACGACTACTACAACAGGAAGCGCCTATCCCCCTCCCACAGTAGTTACTTTTACTGCAAACGGTCAAGATATTAACGCTGATATCCCCAGCGCTATTGCTGGCGATAATGCTATAAAGGTCGGGCTTGATAGCTTTACCAACATAACCTCTTTTACTATGACGTCAGCTGATCCGGTACAGTTTTACTTCGACGAGATTAGCTTTACTACCGCGGTGGCAGACAATCCGCCAGTATTCACCACTGTTAATGGAGGCAATATCGATGAAACCTCCATCAGTGGCTTAGTGGTGCTGGCGGATAGCGATGTAGAAGCGAACGATGGCGATGGTGGCGGAATTGATTCGGTCACTTATTCGATTGTCGGTGGTACAGGGGAAGACTACTTTGATATCAATGCTTCCAACGGCGAAGTCACGTTAAATGCAGGAGGTGAAGCAGCCCTCGACTTTGAAAACAACCAGAGTTACACCCTCACTCTACGTGCTAATGATGGTAATAGTTCTACCGATGAAACCGTTACCATAGCAGTTAACGATATCGCCCCGGCCATCACCACCGGCCAATCCTTTAGCGTTAACGAGAGCGATACCAACAGCACTTCCCTGGGCACTGTCGCCACTACCGGTGACGATAACTCGGTGAGCTACTCCATCAAGTCCGGCAACACTGGCAATGCCTTCACTATCGATGGCGCCACGGGCGAAATCACCCTGAGCGATACCAGCCAGCTCGATGCCAGTGCGACCGGCAGCTATACGCTCAGCGTACAAGCCACCGATGGCAATACCGCATCAACGCAAGATGTCACCATCAACGTCACCGACGATGTGGCTCCCAGCGTTACCAGTATTGCCCCCAGCGGTTCACCCGATGCCAATGCTGCATCCGTCGATTACACCGTTACCTTTAGCGAAAGCGTCAGCAATGTCTCTGCCGATGATT